>JAPONU010000602.1 GCA_026713745.1 bacterium | reverse complement strand
GAGGCCGAGCGGCGGATCGGGCACCTGTATCCCGACGCCACCGGTCCGAGCGGGGAGAAACTCACGCCGATCGCGTGGATCTGGGCGCGGACGGTCGAGTCGCCGGACCCGGCGTGGTCGGGACACGTCCCGCTCGTCGCCTCATGGACGCTCGCCAACAAGCCCGGCAAGCCCAAGGTGTGGATCGAGCCCGTTATTGATCGCGAGGCGCAGACGGTCTCCTACGAGGTCCGCGAGGGGGGTGAGCCCACCCGCGAGAGGACGGTTCAGCGAGGTAACGGAGTCTGCATCGCCACGGGCTCGACGATCTCCGGGGACTACATCAAGGCCCAGAGCCGAACTGGCCGTATGGGCCAGCAGTTGCTGGCGGTCGTGGCCGAGGGTGATCGGGGTCGAGAGTATTGCGCGCCATTTGAGACGGACAAGCACCTGGTCCTCGCAGCGCAACCGCCATGGAGGCCAGACGGCCGTAATCCGGAGAGGCTGACAGGCGGGACCGTTTACGTGTATGGACTCGACGAGTGGTGGAAGCTGTTCACGTCGCGGCAGTTGGTTGCGTTGACGACGTTCTCGGATCTGTTGTCGGAGGTCCGGGAACTCGTTCGGGATGACGCTCTTTCTGCGGGGGTTTCCGATGACGGCACCCGGTTGCACGATGGCGGGTCGGGGGCGGCGGGGTATGCCGATGCGGTCGTGACCTATCTGGCTTTCGCCGTCGACAAGTGTGCCGACTACTGGTCGACGATCTGTACGTGGCACAACTCGCGAGAGCTGATCCGCAATACGTTCGGTCGTCAGGCGATTCCGATGACGTGGGATTTCGCAGAGTGCAATCCGTTCTCGTCCTCGACGGGGAACTGGATGGCGATGGTCGCTTGGGTTCGCAAGGCGCTGGAGCATCTGCCGGCGTCGGTTCCGGGGGAGGTCGTGCAGCGGGACGCGCGTGCTCGGGTGCGGGAGTGCGCGGGCCATCCCGCCGTTGCAGGCTGGCTGCACGACGGGGAGTCGAGCGGGGTTATCCGCGGGGCGGCGATCTCGACCGATCCGCCGTACTACGACAACATCTCGTACGCCGACCTGTCGGATTTCTTCTTCGTGTGGCTGCGGCGGAATCTCTCCGATGTCTGGCCCGACGAGTGTGCCACGCTGCTGACTCCCAAGGCGGAGGAGTTGATCGCGAACCGCTATCGGGCAGGCTCGAAGGAGCAAGCCGAGGAGCACTTCGAGTCGGGGATGGCGGAGTTCATGGCCGAGGTGGCGCGAAGCCAGCCCGACGAGGTTCCGGCCACGATCTACTACGCGTACAAGGCCACCGAGACCAGGGAGGGTGAGGTCCGCACGACGGGCTGGAACACGTTCCTCCAAGCAGTGCTCGACGCGGGGCTGCAGGTGAACGCCACGTGGCCGATGCGCACGGAACTCGGGAATCGGTTGCTCGCCTCGAAGAGCAACGCGTTGGCGTCGTCGATCGTGTTGGCGTGTCGCCCTCGGGCAGCGTCGGCCTCGTTGGCCACCCGGGGCGAGTTCATTGCGGCGCTCCGGGCGGAACTTCCGGGCGCCGTCGCAAAGCTCCAGTCCGGCAACGTCTCTCCGGTGGACATGGCGCAGTCCACGATCGGGCCGGGGATGCGAGTGTTCTCGCGCTACGCGAAGGTGGTGGAGGCCGACGGCTCGTCGATGCGGGTGTCGGCGGCGCTGGCGATCATCAACGACGTGCTGGGGGAGATCCTCGACGGGGCGGAGGCGGAACTCGACGCGCCCACCCGGTTCGCGCTGACGTGGTTTTCCCAGCACGGCTACAACCCGGGATCGTCGGGTGACGCTGACAATCTGGCGCGGGCGAGGGGTACGTCGCTGGGTGGGATTGAGGAGGCGGGGGTCGGTGTGGCGCGGGCCGGTGAGTTCCGACTCTATGAGCGTGCGGAGTTGCCCGAGGGGTGGTCGCCGACGGTCGATGCTCGGTTGACGGTGTGGGAGGCGGTGCAGTATCTGGTGCTGGCGCTGGGGCGGTCGGAGACCGAGGCGGCGGCGCTGCTGCGCCAACTCGGCGGTTACGGGGACCGCGCGCGGCAACTCGCCTACCTGCTGTTCACCAAGGCGAGCGACAACGGCTGGGCGGCCGAGGCCGGTGTCTACAACGGCTTGATAACCGCGTGGCCGGCTCTACGCTCCGCGGATGTGATCGTCGACACGCCTCTGTTCTCCCTACAAAACGCGCGGGGGGGGGCTTCCATGCCTGATCCTGCGGAGTTGCCGCGATGGTGATGGCCAACAGCGAGCGCGTCGCGCGGGCGCTGGATCTGCTGCGCGACGGGTTGGCGCCGAAGTGCGCCGCGACATGGGAGGGGTTCTACGGCCCCCGCTGGCTGGAGGTGGTGAACGGTCAGATGCACACTCCGGAGCCCAACCCGAGGATCAGCGATGTGGCGTTCCTGTTCAAGGGCATGAAGGGCACATGGAACGAGGTGTTCGGTCACGGGTTCACGCCGGCGGTCCGCTCGCTGGTGTTCGAGTTGGCCGAGGTGCGCAACCGTTGGGCGCATCAGGAGACGCTCTCCAGCGACGACGTGGCCCGCGCGCTGGATTCGATGGAGCGGGTGCTCGAAGCGTTCGGCAACACCGCCGAGCGTCACAGAATCCGGGAGCTGCGCCGGGACCTGATGCGGCAGATGTTCGAGGAGGAGTCCCGTGCGGAGCGTCGCAGGACGGCAGCGAAGCCCACGGAGGGTCAACCTCAGGCAGGTCTGACGCCGTGGCGGGAGGTCATCACCCCCCACGCTGACGTGCGGGAGGGCCGCTTGGAGCAGGCGGAGTTCGCCGCCGACCTGTACGAGGTCCTGTCGGGAACCGCGGACGAGGAGTACCAGGACCCGCGGGAGTTCTTCGCCCGCACCTACCTGACCGAGGGCCTGCGGGATCTGCTGGTCGGGGCGGCTCGCCGGCTGTCGGGTTCCGGCGGCGAGCCTGTCATCGAGTTGCAGACCAACTTCGGCGGCGGCAAGACGCACAGCATGATCGCCCTCTATCACCTGGCGTCGGGTGTGGCGGCACAGGACCTGCCGGGGGTGGGTGACGTGCTCGGCGAGGCGGGCGTGTCGCTACCCGGCGGGGTGGCCCGGGCAGTGCTCGCGGGCACGATGATCTCTCCGTCGACGCCGCGGCCCGCCGGCGACGGCATCGAACTGCGCACGATGTGGGGCCATCTGGCCTACCAGCTCGGGGGTCGGGACGGCTACGAGATGGTGCGCGCCGACGATGAGGCGGGCACCAACCCCGGCGCGGCGCTGCGGGAGTTGTTCGAGTTGTTCGGCCCGGCTGTGGTGCTGATCGACGAGTGGGTGGCCTATGCCCGCCAGCTCCGCGACGGTGGCGGCGGGCGGCGCCTACCGGGCGGTGATTTCGACACGCAGTTCACGTTTGCCCAGGCGTTAACCGAGGCCGCCGCAGCAGTGCCGAACGTGGTGGTGCTGGTGACGATCCCGGCGTCGGACATCGAGGTGGGCGGCGACCGGGGCCGCACGGCGCTGGAGCGGCTCAAGAACGTCGTGACCCGCACGGCGGCGCAGTGGCAGCCGGCGTCGCCCGACGAGTCATTCGAGATCGTGCGACGGCGGCTCTTCGACCCGGTCTCGCCGGACCGGGCGAAGGTGCGCGACGGGGTCACCCGGGCGTTCAGCGAGATGTACCGGGACCGGCCCGGCGACTTCCCGTCGGGCGT
>JAPONU010000601.1 GCA_026713745.1 bacterium | reverse complement strand
TGTCCCTACCACGGCTGGCGCTACGACGGCGAGGGTCGCTGCGTGCGGATACCCGCCAACCGGCCCGACGCGCCGATCCCCCGCAAGGCCCGCATCGACACCTACCCGTGCGTCGAGCGCTACGGCTTCGTGTGGGTCTTCCTCGGCGACGCCCCCGAGCCCGGGCGCCCACCGCTGCCGGACCTCGCCGGCCTCGATCCTGTGCCCGAGCCGCGCCGGGAGGGCTACCGGGCGGTCAGCGGCGCTTTCGAGTGGCAGGCCAACTACGACCGCGTGCTGGAGAACGCCGTCGACATCGCCCACACGCCGTTCGTACACGCCGGATCCTTCGGCAACCCCGACGAGCCCGAGATCGCCGACTTCGATCTGGAGCGCACCCACCGGGGCGACGCGCTGGTGGGGGTGACCGCCACGGTCGATCTGAACCCGCCGCCGCCGCGGGGCACCTGGGCGCGCGTCTACCGCAGCGATGGCGAGCGTCCGCCGGTGCGCACCACCACCGGCTTCTACCCGCCGAACGTCTCGATGCTGATCGTGCGCCCGCCGCTCGGCGAGATCCGCCTCTACACCGCCGCGGTGCCCATCGACGAGCACCGCACGATCTCGAAGTTCTGGGCGTTCCGCAACTTCCTCACCGGCTCCTGGGCCGACCGCGACTCGGTGAAGCGGACCCTGAAGATCTTCGCCGAGGACCGCGACAGCGTGGAGGGTCAGCGGCCCGAACTGCTGCCCTTCGACCTGGCCGCCGAACTGCACGTCAAGTCCGACTCGATCCAACTGGCCTACCGGCGCTGGCGCCAGGACTGCCTGGACCGGGGTCTCGGCCTCCTCACTCCCAGCGACGCCGAAGCCGCCCGGCGGGCTGCGGTGATCGCCTCGCCGGCTCGCGCCGAGGACCCCGAGATGGCCGGTGCCTGGGTCTTCGGTGCAATACCTAGCGGCAGCGTGCCGACCACCGCCGACCCCGAGCCGGCGCCCGGCCGGGGGACCACCGCCGACCCGGAAACCACCGCCGACCCCAACCCGGGGACCGCCGCCGACCCGGGGACCGACCCCGACCCGGAAACCACCGCCGACCCGGGGACCACCTCCACGGAGCCGTCGTGAGCCTCACAGCCGATCTGGCGAACCGGACGGCGGGGAGGATCATCGAGAGGCTCGACCTCGCGGAGGTGCAAGACGTGGAGTTGACCAGCGCCATCGACGGCAGCCGGGTCGGGAGCCACCGCGTCCTTGCCGGAGACCGGGCGAGCCTCGTCTACGTGGGCATGACCGTCGAGGCGTTCGGGCTGGACAGCCACATGCTCTTCGCCTTCACGCCGCCGGAGAGCGCCGTGCCGCATTTCACGCTGGACGCGGTGCTCGCCGGACCGCACTTCGCCTTCCACCTGGATCTCATCCCGCGGCTCGATCCCGGCGCTCATCTCGCCTACCTCGAACACTGCTTCGTGCCGCTCACCGGGGCGCACGCCGCGGCGGGCCGGATCGAGGGGCTGTCGCCGGCGCATCTCTCCCCCCTGCAGTGGCAACTCATGTCGTCATGGATGCTGGCGCACCGGGCCGACGAGGCAGGGTTCGCCGCCATCGGCCCGGTCGTGGGGGCCTACCTGGATCACTGGCTGGGTCTGGTCACCGGCGCCATACCGCCCGAGCTGCTCGACGGGATCGACGCCCGCCGGCTGTCCGATCGGGACGAACGCCACCGAGCCGCGGTGTTCAACCCCGCCGTCGACCCGGTCTGGGCCAACGTGGACCGGCTGCTGGGCGCCGAGGTGAGCGACTCGATCCGCCGGAGCCTGCGAACCGCCGGGCGCGGCGCCGCCGGCGGACACGACAGGAGCGGGCCGTGAACGAACCGCAGGACCCCGGCGGGCCCAGCGAGTGGCAGGAGCGCATCACCGGCACCTGGTACGGGCTGCCCGCCATATTCGACGCCGACGGCGGGCACACGGGCTTCAACGAGGTGAACCGCTCCAGCGTCTTCGCCGACGGCGTCACCACGTACTACATGGCTTGCAACTTCGCCAACACCGGCCCGCTGCGGAACCGCTTCGAGATCCGCGACTTCGCCTTCGGCGTCGACGACACCGGCCGCAACCGCATCTACCTCGGCCCGGACTTCTACGGCGCCGGCCATCCGTACGGCGCCCTCGTGGATTCGCACTACTACTCCCCCGGCTGGCGCGCCGACCTCAACACCGTCAACCAGATCCTGCCCGACGGCGTCACGCAGGTGTACTCCTCGCTGCTCTACGAGGGGCCGACCATCTTCGCCGTCTTCAACGGCGTCTACCGCAACGCGCACGACTACGACACGAACCCCGGGACGAGGGGGGAGATCGACGCGTTCCTCCGGCGGGAACGGGAGACGGCCTCCCGCCCGCACGTGCTCCCGGACCGCACCGGCGGCACCTGGACGGGCACCTGCGAGGTCTTCGGGGCGGATCAGCACGAGCAGGGGACCGTCGACGTGGAGATCAGCCACTCCCCCGTCGATCTGGTGCGGGCATCCCAGGAGTGGGCGCTGCACGGGGCGCTCGACCGGTCGTTCGGCTACACCCGCACCCGCATCGGCAACCGGCACACCTACGACGGCCCCGACCTGCACGGCAACGCCATCGGCTACGGCCGCGCCCTGTACACCACCCAGCACCACAGCACCGAGGCGTTCAAGATCCGGGGCCGCGAGTTCATCATCGACGACGACCACACGATGGCGGTGGCGTGGAAGCTCTACGACGGCGACGTGATGACCCACGTCGTCTTCGGTCCGCTCACCTGGAACCCCGATCGCTGAGCCGTTGAGCGGTGCCGGGACGAGCGAGCGCCCTCAGCGGGTCACCGTGGCCTCCACGTGGCGGCTACCGGGGCCCCGTCGGTCCACGATGGTGAGGGAGGCCGCGGTTGCCGGGTCGGCCATCGCCAGGGTTCGCACCTGCTCGGTGGGCGAGGGCCAGTGCTCGGCCACAGCCAGCGGCCCCACACTGCGCCGCAGGCCCGGCCCCGGGGTGGGCAGCTCGGGCGCGCCGGCGGTGACATCCAGAGCGGGCCAGCGCCCCCGGTCGGGTTCGGCCACACCCACGACATCGGCCACCGAACGCCCGGCGAGGCCGAAGAAGCCGCCGGTGAGTTGACGCTCGGGCGTCACGAGGACCGCGAACGACTCGAAGTTGTGGCCGAAGCGGGGCCAGACGCCACAGCCGGTCATCGCCCCGGGCGACCACTCGTAGCCGTGGCCCACGACATCGGGGCCGTCGTAGATGCGCAGCGCGCCGTCGGTCCGCAGATCGAAGACCCAGGTGCCGGCGAAGGCCCCCATGGGGTGAGCCTCGAGGCCCTCGGGCTCGCAGACCTGGGTGACCCGGATCACGCCCGGCTCGACGGGCTCCAGGGTGCGTCGCTGGCGGACGATCCCCGCGAGGCGACCGCCGGGGTCATGCACGTACTCGGTCACCAGCCACGCCCCCGCGAACCGGTCGCTCATGGCCGGCACCGGCAGCAGGGACGCC
>JAPONU010000600.1 GCA_026713745.1 bacterium | reverse complement strand
GGCGTCGGCAAGTCCTCGATCTCGGTGAACCTCGCCATGGCGCTGGCCACCGAGGGGTTCACCGTGGGACTGCTCGACGCCGACATCTGGGGCTACTCCGTGCCCCGCATGCTGGACCTGACCGGCCGCCTCGAGGGTGCCGAGGCCGAGCGCAAGATCCTGCCGCAGACCCGGGACGTCGGTGAGGGCACGCTGAAGGTCGTCTCGATGGGCCTGCTGGTGGACGACGAGCGGACGGCGCTCATGTGGCGCGGCCTCATCCTGAACCGTGCGGTGCGGCACTTCCTGGAGGACGTGCTGTGGGGACCCATGGACTTCCTGGTGGTGGACATGCCGCCGGGCACCGGAGACGTGCAGATGGGAATCGCCAAGCTGCTGCCCCGGGCCGAGATGATCATCGTCACGACCCCGTCGCGCAGCGTCCAGAACGTGGCGGCGCGCGCCGCCAACATGGGTCGCAACAACTACCTGCGCATCGCCGGCGTCATCGAGAACATGACCGCCTACGTGGCCCCCGACGGAACACGCCACGTGCTGTTCGGCGAGGGAGGTGGCGAGGCGCTGGCCGCCGAGATCGGGGCGCCGCTGCTGGGGAAGGTGCCGATCGACCCCCTGGTCTCACCCTCCAGCGATTCCGGGGAGCCGTTCGTGCTGGACGCCGGCCCCGCCGCCGAAGCCGTTCGCGGCGTCGCCATGCTGCTGATCGAGGAGTTGGTACCCGTCGGTGAGCTCGCGGGCTGCAGCGCCCGCCTCGCCGGCACGCCAGTCAGCCTGCAACGACGCGGCTCGTGAACTTCGGTTTCAGCGAGGAGCAGCTGGCGTTCCGCCGGATGCTGCGGGACTGGGTGGAGCGGGAGTGTCCCAAGTCGGTGGCCCGCGATCTCGAGGCCGCTGAGGGGCAGTACCCGTACGAACTCTGGGACAGGATGACCGCGGCCGGATTTCACGCCATCGGCATCGACCCCGCCTACGGCGGCGGTGGTGGGACGGCCATCGACCAGGCGCTGCTGTGCGCCGAACTCGGACGGTCGCTGGCCGGGTTGACGTGGATCTGGGGCATCTCGTCCTTCGCCGGGGCGAAGTCCCTCAGCGCCTTCGGATCCGACGAGCAGAAGGAGCGCTTCCTCGGTGACCTTGCCGAGGGCAGGCTGCGTTTCGCCATCTCGGTGACCGAGCCCGGCGGCGGCACCGACCTGCTTGGCGCACTGCGCACCACCGCGGAGCGCTGCGACGGAGGCTGGCACATCAGCGGGCGCAAGATCTGGGCCACGGCGGCGGCGCAGTCCGACTACCTGCTGCTGCTGGCCCGCTCGGACCCCGACCCGCCGCGCAAGAGCCTCGGCACCACGGTGTTCCTGGTCCCCCAGCCCAGTGAAGGGCTCGAACTCACATCGATCCCCAAGCTGGGCATGCGGTCGGTGCCGTCCTACGAGGTCTACCTCTCCGAGGTGTTCGTACCCGACGAGTTGGTGCTGGGCGAGGTGGGACGCGGCTGGCACCAGCTGCTGGCCTCACTGAACAATGAGCGGATCCTCGTCGCCGCGCTGTGCTGCGGTGTCCTGGAGGGGGTCCTGGAGGAGGCGGTGGCCCACCTGACTGAGCGGGAGGCGTTCGGTCGCCGGCTCGGCGAGTTCCAGGCCCTGCAGCACTACGTGGCCGACATCAAGATGTGGCAGCGCCAAGCAGAGTTGATCACCTATGAGGCCGCCTGGTTGCAGTCGATCGGCGAGCCCTGCGGGACCGAGGCCACGATGGCCAAGGTGCTGGCCTCGGAGTACGCCGTTGCCGCGGCCGACCTGGGCATCCAGATGTTCGGCGGCATGGGGTACGCGATGGAGACGCACATGCAGCGCTACTGGCGCGACACCCGCATCTACCGCATCGCCCCCATCAACAACGAGATGGCGCGCAGCCTCATCGCCGAGTCGTGCGGGCTGCCGAGAGGGCTGTGAAGGGGCCATGGCGGGCCACACACACCCACCGGCGCCACGCCACCGACCACCTGACGCCCGACCCGCCGGCCGAGCCCTGCGGCCTGCCCGGAGCCCTTCCGGTTCGGCCGTGGCGTGGGGCTCGTGAGCGGCCGCCCCGACTCTCCGCCAACCACTGCCGGGGCGCCCCGCGCCCGACCGCCGAGCGTCGACTCGCTGGCGCGGTCCCTCGCCGGCACGGGGATGCCGCACGCTCTGGCTGTGGAGACCGCCCGGGAGGCCATCGCCGCCGGTGACCCCGGCAGCGCCGCGGCGCGCGCCGCGGCCATGGAGCGGTCGCTGCTGCGCCCGGTCATCAACGCCACCGGCGTCCTGCTGCACACCAACCTGGGCAGGGCGCCGCTGGGGCCGGTGCCGTCGGGGCCACCGGATGCTCCCCTGCGCTACAGCAACCTGGAGTTCGACACGGACAGGGGTGCGCGGGGGGATCGCCACGCCCACGCGGCGGGCCTGCTGGCGCGGCTCTGCGGGGCCGAGGCGGCCATGGTGGTCAACAACTGCGCCGCCGCGGTGACTCTCGTGCTGGGCGCGCTGGCCGCGGGGCGCGGCGTGGCGGTCAGCCGCGGCGAACTCGTCGAGATCGGCGGCGGCTTCCGGGGGCCGGAGATCGTTGCGCAGTCCGGAGCGAGGCTGTTGGAGGTGGGCACGACGAACCGCACCCGCCGCCAGGACTACGCGGCCGCCGTCGAATCCGCCGACGTGGCACTCTGCCTGCGGGTGCATCAGTCCAACTACCGCATCGTGGGGTTCACCGAGGCGCCCGGCGTCGGCGAACTGGCGGCCCTCGGCACCCCGCTGGTGGTCGACATCGGCTCGGGCCTGGTTGACGAGGCCTGCCAGTGGCTGGCGGGCGGGCCACCGGGGTGGCTGCGCGGCGAGCCGGCGGCCCGCCAGACCCTCGCCGCCGGCGCCGACCTGGTGACGTTCTCGGGCGACAAGCTGCTCGGCGGACCGCAGGCGGGGATCATCGCCGGCAGCGCCGAGTTGGTGCGCCGCTGTGCCCGCCATCCCCTGGCCCGCGCGTTCCGGGCAGGTGGCCTGGTCCTGGACGCGCTGCAGTCCCTGGCGCTCACCTACCTCCACCGGCGCGGCGACGACATCCCCTTCTGGCACATGGCCACCCGCCCGGTCGCCGAGTTGCGGGCCCGCGCCGAGGCCCTCGGCGTCGGCGAGGTGTGCGCCATGGCGTCCACCACCGGCGGCGGCACCCTGCCGGGGGTGGAGATTCCCTCGGCGGGCATCGTGCTGACCGGCGACCGGGCCGCGGCCCTGCGCAGCGCTGCGGTCCCGGTCATCGCCCGCGTCGCCGGGCAGCGCACCTACCTGGATCTGCGCACCGTCGACCCGGCCGACGACG
>JAPONU010000599.1 GCA_026713745.1 bacterium | reverse complement strand
GGGGCCGGACGTCGGCTACAGGTCGAACAATCCGAAGAGTTCTTCGGAGGTCATCCTGGTCGACAGGTCCAGCGACACGTCGTCGACCAGTTGTGCGAACAATTCCTGCTTGGCTTCCAGGATCCGATCGATCCGCTCCTCGATGGTGTCGGTGCAGGAGTACTTGATGACGTTCACCTTGACCGTCTGCCCCAAGCGGTGGGTCCGGTCCTCGGCCTGACGCTCCGTCGCCGGGTTCCACCACCGATCGAGGTGAAAGACGTAGGAGGCATTCTGGAGGTTCAGACCGAGGCCTCCCACCCGTAGCGACAGGAGAAGCACCTTGTGCTCGGAGCGGCTCCTGAATCGTTCGATGATGCCGGCCCGGTCCTCCTGCGGCACGTCGCCGGAGAGAAGCAGCGGGGCGAATTCTCGCAGATGCCTCGCGGCGTACGCCACACCGAAGGAGTCGCCGGCGTACTGGGAGAAGATCAGAGCCTTGTGTCCCTGCGCGACCAACTGGTCGAGGCGTTCCCTGATGTCGGTGAGCTTGCTCGACTCTGCGGTCCGGGGATCGGCATTGCAGATCTGCTTGAGGCGCGTGATGAGTTCGAGTACGTGCTGCACACCGACCTCGGCTCCGAGGGACTTCAGGTAGACGATCCCGTCCTGCTCGGCCAGGTCGTAGCTCCGGCGCTGCTGTGCGGTCAGCTGGATGGGGATCTTGGACACCAGTTTCGGCGGCAGGTCCTCGAGTACGTCGCCCTTCTTGCGGCGGAGTTGCAGTTCCCGGTGGCGCTCCCGAAGCTCCCGGCCGGGCCGGTATTGCCGGCGACCACCCTCCTCGTCGTGATCGACGAATTCCAGGATCGAGGCCAGTTCCTCCTCGTGGTTCTCGATGGGCGTGCCGGTGAGGGCCCAGGAGCGGGTTCGCCTCAGCCGTTTCAGGACGTCGCTGGTGTCGTTGCGGTTCTTGATGCGCTGGGCCTCGTCGGCGATGACCACGTCCCAGATCCTCCGGCTCAGTTGGCTGTCGTAGTCGGCTCGCAGGCTCTCGTAGCCGGCGAGGGTCACGTCGGGGCGCGCGGCCCATTGCCAGCGCCGGTCGGCCGCCGAGCCCCTGATGATCATGGCGGACAGTTCGGGCGCCCACTTGGCGATCTCCCGACGCCACTGATCCAGAACGCTCGCGGGAGCGGCGACGAGGCAGGACGCGGTCTCGCCTCGGGCGCGCAGGATCCGGATCGCGGCGATGGCTTGCACCGTCTTGCCGAGCCCCATGTCGTCGGCCAGCAGCAGGCGGCGATTCTCCACGAGCGCTCGAACCCCGTCCCGCTGGAACGGCATCAGGTCGCTGCTCCATTCCGGATGATCGAGGCGCGCCGGCCCCGCCGGAGCCCGGAGGATGCGCCGGAGGCGGTCAGCGAGGGTTGTCTCGGCCCGCGGCTGCGGGTCGTCGCAATCCGGGGCGCCCCCGCCTGGGTCCCTGCCGGCACGTCGCGGCGGCCTGCCTGAACGGATCGGCTGCGGGTGCCGCCGGCGCCGATCGGCGGCCGGGAACGCCAGGCTGACCACCGTCGCCAGCCCCGCCGACCCTGCCAGCGCCCGTACGTGCGGGTCG
>JAPONU010000598.1 GCA_026713745.1 bacterium | reverse complement strand
TCGGGGTGTCGTTGAGGGCGCCGCCCCGTCGATGGAGTGGCCGTTCTCTCTCGTCGAACCGGAGGTGTTCCGGGAGGCGGGCGTGGCCCGGAAGGACGAGGCCGTGGAGTTGGCGACGGACTGGTTGGGGGACATGGCGGGCGGATCCCGGCGGTTCCGCTGGGTCGAGCAGGGTCCCGGGACCGTCGTCGCCGAGCCCGATCCCGACCTGCCGTGCACGGTGTTCGCGGGCGCACGGGAATTCGCCGGATGCTGGGTGTCGACGTTGTTCCTGATGGCAGGCCGGCGCGGGACCTCGTGTTACTGGCGGTGGGCCACGTGCGGCTCGCGGCAGGCCCCTCAACTCGGCGCGGTGGCGATCGACGGCGTCGAATGGGTACTCGACATGCTGCTGCGGATCGTTCGAAGCTCCATCGAGAGCCCTGCCGCGTGAGCAGCCCGGCGGTCACGTACCGGGTCGACGACCGGAGGTCCGCCGATCGGGCAACCGATGCGGTTATGAACAGCCTCGGACTCCGGCCCGGCGGCTTCCGTGAGGCGCTCCGTACGGCCATCCTGGAAACCGCCTACAACGTGGCCGACTGGGCCGGCTCCGGGGAGGTCGCCCTGCCGCTGTCAGGTGAGGTCCAGGACGGTGAGCAACGCGGTGTCGACCGCCCACTGTTCGGGGGCCGTGAGGTGGCTGGCAGTGTCTCCCAGCCGGCTGATGTCGACGGCTCCGACTTGTTCCACCAGGACTCGCGTTGACGCGCCGTCGACGGTGATCTCGGGGCGGAATGTTGCCGGCTTGGCGCTCCTCGATGTCGGAGCGACGAGAACTGTCGAGCGGGGAAGAAGGGCGTCGGCCTGCACGACGATGGCCCGCGCCACGCCATCGTGGCCATCTTCGCGGCGAGCTCCTCCGCGGCCGCCTCGGAGACTCCGCCCTCGCGCTCGTGACATGGCAATTCCACACCGTCAACGGCGACCAACTCGCCAGAGTCAGCGTCGAACCCGCCAACCACCCCGTCCACGAACGCAAGGGCGACCAGCAGATCTTCTGGCACCGAACCCCCACCTCCACCATCGCCGTCAGCGACCCCCAAGAACAAGACAGAATCATCGCCCGCCGCTGGCCGGCGTAAGACGCGACCGACCGAGCGGTGTGTTCCGCGCTCCCGAGCGAGCCCAAGCTGCCAATACGGGGGGCGGCGGCTAATATTGCGGTTATGACCGGCCCCCAACTCAACGAGGATAATCGGGAAGCCGCCTACGCCGAGTTCCTCGCGTCGCGGGGGCAGTACCCCCGTGCTGCCGAGTTCCTCGACGCCGACCGCCGCGGCGAGATCGAGCACGACGAGACCGACCTCGATGAGCGGCTCGAATCACATCAGCGAGCGACGCGGCAACCCGAGCCAGCACAACTGTAAATGCCCGCTGGCCCGACGGCCGCTGTCCTCGACGCTTGGCCCGTCGTGGAGCGCTACGCCGGCTACGAGCCCTCAACCACCGCGATCGAGTCCTTGCTGAGCACGGGCGACACCCCTGCGATCATGAGCACTGTCAACTTCGGTGAGGTGTACTCGAGTCTCTTGCGGGACCGCGGCTCCGAGATTGCAGGGCGCGACGCTGCGTGGCTCCGGCAACTCCTGGTGCTTGAGCCCGTGACCGTCGAACTCGCCGTGGCCGCAGCCCGCATCAAGTGCGCGTACCACATGTCACTCGGCGACTCCTTTGCTGCGGCCACGGCGATGGTTCACGAGGCACCTCTGTGGACCGGCGACGCCGAGTTGCTGTGTGAGGACCGAACATGGCAGGTCGTTGACCTCCGCGATGACGATCGCCGCCGGCAGCACTCCGAGGGCATCGCGGCTGGGAGACTCAGAGTTGGCCGTCGGGCCAGCGCCCTTCCCGGACTGCAACGCAGGCAACTCGCCGACTACATCGTCTCGCCCCCCGTGGTGCCGACGACGCCCGCTGCCGAGCCGCCTGTGAAGATCTGAGCCCGCGGGGTCGTTTAGAGCGCTGCTTATGTAGCAATTGTCGGACTTCTAATGTAGGAATCGCGGGCAGTCTGATGTGTGATTCGTCGGCGACTTCAGGCGCGAATCGTCGACATGGTCTCAGGCTGTCTCCGCGGTACCGCCCACGTTGCAGAAGGTGGCGGCCCAGTGGTTGGGGCCGACCTGGCGCAGGGGTGGGTTCTC
>JAPONU010000597.1 GCA_026713745.1 bacterium | reverse complement strand
CGGCGCCGACTCCGGCTCGGTCGTCGCGATGAACGGGGCCTCGCTCGTCGCGGAGACGTCGCCCTGCAGGTCGAGATGCACCTGTACTTCTTTGCCGAGGTTCTCGACGAGTCCGACGTGCCCGGTGACGAGGGCCGATCGCTGCTCCGCCGCCACGATCCTCACGTGCTCGGGTCGCGTCCCGACCAGCACCTCGCCGGCTCTGGGGATCTTCGTGGTCCTGTCGAACCGCAGACGGCGGTCATTGACGTGGAGTTCACCGGCGGACCATTTCCCTCGTAGGAGGTTCATGGTGGGAGCGCCGATGAAGGTGCCCACGAAGACGTTGGCGGGGCGCTGGTACAGCTCTGCGGGAGCGGCGACCTGTTGCACGACCCCGTCCTTCAGGACGACCACGCGGTCGCCCATCGTCATCGCCTCCACCTGGTCGTGGGTGACGTAGATCGTCGTCGTCGCGAGCGTCTTCTGCAGGCGGGAGATCTCCGCCCGCATCTCGACGCGGAGCTTCGCATCGAGGTTGGAGAGCGGTTCGTCCATCAGGAACGCCACCGGCCGGCGCACGATGGCGCGGCCCATGGCGACTCGCTGGCGCTGCCCGCCGGAGAGCTCCCCGGGCCGGCGGTGCAGCAGGTCACCGAGGCCGAGCAGCTCGGCGGCCTCGACGACTCGCTCTGTTCGCTCGGCCTTCGCGGTGCCGCGGATGCGCAGCCCGAACCCGATGTTCTCCTCGACGGTCAGGTGGGGGAAGAGGGCGTAGTTCTGGAAGACCATGGCGATGTCCCGGTCGCCGGGTCGCACGTTCGAGACGTCCCGGCCGCCGATGCGCACCTCGCCCGCGGTGGCGGTCTCGAGGCCCGCCACGATCCGCAGCAGGGTCGTCTTGCCGCAGCCGCTGGGTCCGACGAGCACGACGAACTCGCCGTCGTTGATCGCGAGGTCCAACGCCGAGAGTGCGTTCGTCTCGCTGCCGTCGAACCGTTTCGAGATTCCGGTCAGTTGGATGGGTGCCATTCCATTACCTCGTCATCGGTCCTACTTCGTCGCGCCCACGGTCAGTCCCTCGATGATGCGGCGCGACATCCAGATGTACAGAACGATGAGCGGTGCCAGCATGATCACGACCGCCGCGAACAGGCCGACCCAGTTCGAGGTGTAGCGCATCGCTCCGAAGGTGTTGAGCAACCCGACGCCGATGGTTCTCTTGTCCTCGTCGAACGTCAGCGTGAGTGCGAGGATGAACTCGTTCCAGAGGCCGACGGCCACGATGAGCGCGGTGGCCACCAGCCCCGGGCGCGCCAGCGGCAGCATGACCGAGAAGAAGACCCGCACACTTCCGGCGCCCTCCATGGTCGCGGCCTCCTCGAGTTCGCTGGGCAGCGACCGGAAGAAGCCGGTCATGAGGAACACCGCGAACGGGATCGACACGCCGATGTAGGTGAGGGTGAGGCCCCAGAGACTGTTCGCCAGGCCGGCGCGGGAGATGCCCAGGAACAGCGGGATGATGATGGCGTGCACGGGCACGGCGATGCCGAGTGCGAAGAACCCCGTGAGGGTGCCGGCGCCGCGGAACTTCATGCGGCTGAGGGCGTACGCCGCCGGGGCGGCGAGCACCATCGTCAGCAGCGTGCCCCCGCCGACGGTCAGGACGCTGTTCAGCGACGTGCGGGTGAGGTTGAGCAGACTCCACGCATCGCCGAAGTTGCCGCCCTCGAAGCTGTCCGGCAGCGCCCAGAGGTTGTTGAAGACCGTGTTGTTCCGCTTGAAGGCGGCGATGACCAGCCAGGCCAGCAGGGCGAAGCTGAAGACCACCCACCCCCACACGAACAGGCCCGAGCCGCCGCGGACCGCCGCCCGCCGGGCGCGCCGCCCGGCGCCGGGATCGAACGCCGCTGCGAGCCGCTCCACGCTCAGAACTCCACGACCGCCCGTCGCATGATGCGACGCAACAGGATGATGAGGACGCCCACGAGCGCGACCATCACGACGGCGATCGCGCTGCCCTGCCCCAGCGCCAGGATGGGCGTCCGGTTGCCGAGAGCGACGACGTAGACGTGCACGGGAAGTGTCCAGGACGTGGAGGTGGGATCGGTTCCCGAGCCGCCGAAGGCGTAGATGAATTCGAAGGTCTTGATGGCCACGATGACCCACAGCACCGCGGAGACGCTGAGCACGTCCCAGGTCAGTGGGATCGTTACCTTGGAGAACTTCTGCCGGGGTGACGCGCCTTCGAGTTCCGCGGCCTCGTAGTAGTAGTGCGGGATCCGGTCGACGCCCGCCATGAGGATCGTGATGAAGAACCCGGTGTAGATCCAGACGAGGCCGGCGATGATCGAGCGGAAGATGATGTCGGGCCCCAGCCACGTGCGGGTGAGCAGGTCGAGGCCGATGGTCTCCAGGAAGCCGTTGAGGAGTCCGCTTCTCGGCGCCAGCATGACGGCCCAGGCGATGGCGATGGCGACCGGCGGGACGACGTTCGGGAAGAACACCACCGCCCGGATGAACTTCTTGGCGCGCATCTCGCGGAGGAACGTCGTGAAGACGAACGAGCAGAAGAACACGATCGCTCCGCCGGCGAGGAGTATGCCGAGGGTCCGCATGAACGACCCGCGGAACGTGTCGTCACCCCACAGGTGCCGGTAGTTCCCGAGCCCGACGTACTGCGGGTCGTCGCCGATCCCTTTCCACTCGGTGAGGCTGATCCAGACCGTCGCAACCGTGGGTGCGACGATGATGAGGAGGTAGATGGCCAGGGCCGGCGCGATGAACGCACCGGCCCGTCGCCCGACGCCCCGCCGCCATGGGGGGGAGGGATCGGCGGTTGCGCCGGTTGGACTCGGTCGCTCGGTCATGGCCCTGGCCATCTTCTTAGCGCGGCCCGCACTTCTGCGGGTCGCTCGACCGCTGTCGCCGCCGACCGGGCGGCGATGCCGACCGGGCGGCGATGCCGACCGGGCGGCGATGCCGACCGGCCGGCGGCGACAGCGGACTCGTCGGCCGGTCGGCTACCGGCCGGCCCAGTAGTCGGCGGTGGCGGTGGCGATGCGGTCGATGAATTCGTCGCCGCTGATCTGTCCGAAGAAGAGTTGGTCGTCCAGGGGCAGGAAGACCGTGGCCCAGTATTCGGGGAGGTCGCCTTGCACGCCGTCGTAGATGCGGTGCACCTCGGGTTCGGCGGCGAAGATGTCCGCGGCGTCGGCCAGTTCGGACGGCACGCCGATGTCGGTGCGCGGCACGAGG
>JAPONU010000596.1 GCA_026713745.1 bacterium | reverse complement strand
GCCCGGTCACGCTCGCGCTCGCCGCCGGCCACCCCTGCGACACCGGCGGCATCTGCACCGCCGGCGGCACCCCGCTCACCGGCGCCCCCGCCCCCGCAGCCATCCCCGCAAAGGCATGCCGATGACAGCCCCCAACCCCGCAGCCACCCCCGCCCCCGCCCGAACCGAACAGCCCGCCCCCCGACAACCCGCCCCAGGAGCCCCCTAACGCCATGCCCGCCAACCCCCCACACAGCAACCAACCCGCTTGCCCCGACCCGGCCCCCCGCCGGCGCGCCACGACCCGGCCCCGGCGCAGACCGGGCGCCCGCCGCCTCGTCGCGGGCCTGGCGCTGGCACTGGCCGCCGCCGCGCTCACAGCCGTCCCCGCCCAACCCGCCGCCGCTGCGAACGCGGGAGTGGGCGTGCTGCCCGACAACGTGGTGTTGACGCCCGGCGACGGCTCGTTCACCTTCACATGGGGCGACTGGGACGACCAAACGGTGATAGGTATTAGCAGACTTGCATGGCGGGTCAAGGACACCGACACGACCATGGCCGGCGACCAGCCGGGTTCTTGGATATCGGAGGGTATCAATAACCAACGTCGATTTGCGACCAGTGATGAGATAGCCGCGAAGTCTCTGACGATCGTCTCCAGCCAATTGACGAACGACGTGACATACGAGGTAGAGGCCGATTTCTCTTGGCAATTCCACGGCACCACCACGGGTGTTCTGAAAATTGGCGAGGTGACGCCTTCCGCATCGGGCGGGTCCACTCCGGCTGATCCGACTGCTTTGACTTTGACCACGGACGCGGCGAGCAACACGGTGGCCGAGGGCGGCGGGCCGGTGACGGTCACCGCGACGCTCGACGAGGCGGCCACGGCTGCGGTGTCGGTGACTTTGAGCGCCGGGGCTGCGTCTACCGCAGCCGCCACGGACTACACGCTGCCCGCGGCGTTCACGATCGCGAAGGGCGATACGTCGGCGACCGGCGCGGTGCAGATCACCGACGACGACGTCGACGAGGACAACGAGACCGTCGTGTTGACCGCCACCGCCGGCAGCCTGACGGTGACCGGGGTGACGTTGACGATCACCGATGATGACACCAGGGGCGTGACCGTGAGCCAGTCGGCGCGCACTGTGGCGGCCGGGGCGACCACTACGTACACGGTGGTGCTCGATTCTCAGCCGACTGCGTCTGTGACGATCACCCCGACGAGCGGCACGGTGGCTGCGGCGACCGTGTCCGGGGCGTTGACGTTCACCACCTCCAATTGGAGCACGCCGCAGCCGGTGACGGTGACCGGTGTGGCCGCGGGCACCGCCACGATCACCCATGCGGTGACGACCAGCACCGACCCGAAATATCCGACGACCCTGTCGATTGCTTCAGTGGCGGTGACGGTGAATCCTGCGGCGGCGCTGTCTGACGATGCTTCGCTGTCGGGGTTGACGGGCGAGTTGAGCACGAACGGCACCGATTTTTCGGGGTCGTTGGTTCTGGTCCCGGATTTCGATGCTGAGACGACATCGTATACGGCGTCGGTGGCCAACGGGGTGACCCATATTCGGTTGACTCCGACTACCAGTGATTCGGGTGCGTCGGTGGACGTGGGGTTGGGTTCGTTTACGGAGACGGTGGCGTCTGGTTCGGCGTCTTCGGCGTTGGCGTTGTCGGTGGGGTCGAACACGGTTGGTGTGGCGGTGACCGCGGCTGATGGCACGATGGGGACGTATTTGTTGAGGGTGACGCGTCGTGTCGCGGTGCCCGCCGCGCCGACGGGGTTGATGGTCGTTGAGGAGGACGAGACTCTGGAGCTGTCTTGGACCGCGCCCGGGGGCACGGTGACGGGCTATGACGTGCATTACACGTCGGCGCTGTCACCGGCTCCAGCCCGGTCGCCAACGACGCGGCGGTGCAGACGGACAACTCGGCCACGGCCGCGACCGGCTGGCTGGCGTTCGCCCACAGCGGCACGACTGCCTCGCGAGATATTTTTCCTCTTTCCAACGGCACTGTCTACCGGGTGCGGGTGCGGGCGACGAACAGCGGCGGCAGCGGTCCTTGGGTGTTCGGGTCGGGGACGCCGACGATACCTTTGG
>JAPONU010000595.1 GCA_026713745.1 bacterium | reverse complement strand
CGCCGGCGACGGGCGATGCCACGACTGCGAAGCGCCAGCCACTCCCGGTGGTTCTGGGGGCTGCGACTGCACCCAGTTGCGGGCGCTCGTGTGGACCGCCGTTGCCTGGTGGTCACTCCCGGTGGTTCTGGGGGCTGCGACTGCACCTGCCGGCCACGCCGTCGGAGCTGCCCGTCGCCGGCGCGCTCACCGGCGCCAATGCCGACGAACGCGACACCTGCCTGGACTCGATCACCCGCAAGAACCTGGCGCGGCACGGCCAGACCCTCATCGCCGACAACCCGAACCACCCCCTGGCGTCGTCAAGAACACCCCCTGGCGCAGCACGGCCAGACGCTCATCGCCGACAAGGGCGACCGCAGCGCCGCCTTCGAGGCACAACTCAACGCCGTGGGCATCACCCTCGTCCGCCCCGCCGCGGCCCGAGAACCGCCACGTGCCGGCCGGCGGTTCCTGCGGTCACTGCGCCCGAGCCGGTGTACTGGTCTGGTGGCATCGTTATCCGCACGTGCCGGCGGGCGTCCGCGGGTCATACGCGATCGACGGTTGTCGTTGGTGCACGTCGGGGTCGGGCGCTGTGGCTTGCTGGGGAGTGCGATGCTCGGTCGTCGGCGCGGCGATGGCGGGCGGTGGGTTGTCGTTGGTGCACGTCGGGGTCGGGCCGGCGGGCGTCCGCGGGTCATACGCGATCGACGGTTGTTGTTGGCGCACATCGGGGTCGGGCCGGCGGGCGTCCGCGGGTCATACGCGATCGACGGTTGTCGTTGGCGCATGTCGGGGTCGGGCGCTGTGGCTTGCTGGGGAGTGCGATGCTCGGGCGTCGGCGCGGTGATGGCGGGCAGTGGGTTGTCGTTGGCGCACGTCGGGGTCGGGCGCTGTGGCTTGCTGGGGAGTGCGATGCTCGGGTGTCGGCGCGGTGATGGCGGGCGGTGGGTTGTCGTTGGTGCACGTCGGGGTCGGGCGCTGTGGCTTGCTGGGGAGTGCGATGCTCGGGTGTCGGCGCGGTGATGGCGGGCGGTGGGTTGTCGTTGGCGCATGTCGGGGTCGGGCGCTGTGGCTTGCTGGGGAGTGCGATGCTCGGGCGTCGGCGCGGTGATGGCGGGCGGTGGGTTGTCGTTGGCGCACGTCGGGGTCGGGCGCTGTGGCTTGCTGGGGAGTGCGATGCTCGGGCGTCGGCGCGGCGATCCCGGGCGGTGGGTTGTCGTTGGTGCACGTCGGGGCCGGGCGCTGTGGCTTGCTGGGGAGTGCGATGCTCGGGTGTCGGCGCGGTGATGGCGGGCGGTGGGTTGTTGTTGGTGCATGTCGGGGTTGGGCGCTGTGGCTTGCTGGGGAGTGCGATGCTCGGGTGTCGGCGCGGTGATGGCGGGCGGTGGGTTGTCGTTGGTGCACGTCGGGGCGGGCCGGCGGGCGTCCGCGGGTCATACGCGATCGACGGTTGTCATTGGCGCACGTCGGGGTCGGGCGCTGTGGCTTGCTGACGAGTACGATCCCCGGCGCCGTCGGATTCCTGCCGCCGATTCCCGAGGTGCGAAGCCATGACACCCGACAGCGCTGCCAACTGCGGCTTCGCGATGACCGTGACCGGGCCGGTGCCGGTGAGCGAACTCGGTCCCACGCACGTGCACGAGCATCTGCACATCGACTGCCGGCCGATCCTTCGGATCCACGGCTACCCGGTGGTCACCACCGAGCCACTCGACATGTGCACCGCGGCGGAGGCCCGCTGGAACCCCGGCGGGTTCCCCGACAACTACCACCAGACCGACGTGGCGCAGGTGCTGGAGGAGTTGGAGCCGTTCCATGCCGCGGGCGGGCGCACGATCGTCGAGGTGACGCCTCGCCACATGGCGCGGGACCCGCTGATCCTTCGTGACATCGCCGAGCGCAGCGGACTGAACGTCATCATGGGCGGCTTCTACTACCTGGCGGCATCGCACCCCGAGGGCACCGCCGAGCGCTCCACGGAGGACCTGGCAGCCGAGATGGTCGACGAATGGCGCAACGGCGTGGACGACACCGGGATCCGGCCCGGCATCATCGGCGAGGTGGGCACCTACGACCCGGTGCAGCCCGAGGAGTTCCGCATGCTGCGGGCCGCCGCCTGGGCGCACAGCGAGACCGACCTGCCGATCACCATCCACCTGCACCCTTGGGGGTTCGAGGGCATCAAGGTGCTGGACGCCCTGGAGGCCGAGGGCGTCGATCCGCGGCGGGTGATCATGGGGCACATGAACACGGCCATCGGCGACGAGGCCTACCAGATGGAGATGCTGGAGCGGGGGGCCAACCTGGCCTACGACCTCATGGGATTCGACCACTCGCTCATCGGGCTGGGGAAGTACCCGCCGAGCGACTACGACATCGTGCAGGGCATGGTGGCCCTCGCCGAGCGGGGACACCTCGAGCAGCTCTTCGTGTCCCAGGACATGGGCGGCGTGAAGACCCGGCTGCTGGCCTACGGCGGCTGGGGCTACGCCCATACCCTCAACCACGTGGTGCCGCTGTTCCGCAACGCCGGTTGGGGCGATGACGAGGTGGAAACCTTGATCGTCGCCAACCCTGCCCGCGTCCTGGCAGTCGAGGGGCTGGGCGGATGACCGCTGCGAGCTCCGACGAAGCGTCGTCGGTGTCGGAGGCGGTGCGTGCGGTTGGGGGGTTGGGCGGATGACCGCTGCGAGCTCCGACGAAGCGTTGTGGGTGTCGGAGGCGGTGCGTGCGGTTGGGGGGTTGGGCGGATGACCGCTGCGAGTTCCGACGAAGCGTTGTGGGTGTCGGAGGCGGTGCGTGCGGGTCGGGGGGTTGGGCGGATGACCACCGCCGCACCCAAACTCCCCCTCGGCATCGGAGGCGGTGCGTGCGGGTCGAGGGGCTGAGCGGATGACCGCCGCCGCACCCAAGCTCCCCCTCGGCATCTGAGGCGATGCGTGCGGGTCGAGGGGCTGAGCGGATGACCGCCGCCGCACCCAAGCTCCCCCTCGGCATCGACGGCGGGCGCGCCGACCTGTTCGAGGAGTTCATGCGGCGGCCCTTCGGGCGGCACTCGCCCGATCTGCAGTCGCTGCTCAACTACATGCGGGGAATCCCGCTCGTCGGCAAGCACTTCCTGTTGATGACCCGCTCCAACACCGAGTGGATGCTGGCCCGGTTCACCGAGGGCGACCCTCTGGGCGTCGAGCGCCTGCCAGAGGTCGTCTTCGATGACATCGAAGAGGCTGAGCGGTACGTCTTCCGGCTGCGCTGGGGGGCGCTGTTCGGCGGGTTGCCGCCCTCCCGCCAGTCCGGCGAAGGTCGGAATCCATCGTCCGGCGGATTGCCGCCCTCCCGTCATTCCGGCGAAGGCCGGGATCCAGCGGCCGGCGAGCTGTCGCCCTCCCGCCAGTCCGGCGGGGTCCAGGATCCAGCGGCCGGCGAGCTGTCGCCCACCCGTCATTCCGGCGAAGGCCGGTATCCAGCGGCCGGCGAGGTTCCCCCCTCCGGTCGTTCCGGCGAAGGTGGGGATCCAGCGGCCGGCGAGCACGACGCCACCCTCGTTGACGGCGCGCTGGAGGAGGCGCCGGTGACGGACCCGTTCGACGCCGCCGGGTTTATGGTCCGTGCCGGCTTCGAGGGGCCGGAACTGCTCGCCTACGCCGACCGCCAGACGCTCCGGGCGGGCGAGGAGATCAACTTCAAGGCGTCGTGCTCGGGAGTCGGGACGTACACGCTCGACATCGTGCGCCTGCTGAGCCCCGACCTGGGCGACGGCCCGGACGTGCCGCCGTATGTGGCGACCGAGATGGGGACACCCGTGTGCGGCGAGCACACCGCCCGCCACCAGGACATCCATCCGGGGTCGTACGTAGCGGTGCCGGCGGGTGCTGGAGGGCAGGCCGAGGGGGCTTTCACCATCGTGCTCTCGGTGTTCCCGACGCTCCTGGCGGCCGGTCATCAGATGCTGTTCGGCACGTACTGCAACGACACCGCCACGGGTGCCGGCCTGTTCGTGGGTCCCGACGGGCGCCTGGGGTTCGTCTGCGGCGACGGGATGATCGGCGAGGTCGTTCACAGCGACGTCGCCGTCGCCGAGTCCCGCTGGTCGTGCGTCGCCGTGAGCTGCGACGGCTCCGGTGGGGTGACGTTCCACGCCGGCGGCCTCGCGTCGCACCACCTCGAGGAACGAGGCTGGGCGCACGAGGAGCACCATGGTGGGCCCGTTGCGGGTCTCGGCGAGGCTCCGATCCTCATCGGTGCCGAGCAGACCGGGGCGGGCCACGCGGTCTCGTGCTTCAACGGCCGGCTGGAGCGACCACGGTTGTTCGGGCGCGCCCTGAGCGACGCGGAGATCGAGGCCATCGGCGAGCGGGGTCCCGCGGCGGCCGCCGACGATGCGGTCGGAGATTGTGTTGGATCGGGTGTCGGGGACCGAGCCGTCGCCGAGCGGGGTCCCGGTGTGGCCGCCGGGGGTGCCGGGGGTGCGGTCGGAGATTGTGTTGGATCGGGTGTCGGGGTCACGCCGGGCGTCGCCGAGCGGGGCCCCGCTGCGGCCACCGGGGGTGCCGGGGTTGCCGGGGGTGCGGTCGGAGATTGTGTTGGATCGGGTGTCGGGGTCACGCCGGGCGTCGCCGAGCGGGGCCCCGCTGCGGCCGCCGACGATGCAATCGGGGACTGGGACTTCTCCGTCGACATCGGCAGCGAGGATGTCCGCGACGTCTCGGGCAACGAGCGTCATGGCACCATCGTCAACATGCCGACCCGGGGAGTCGGCGGCTCCAACTGGTCGGGTCGGACGGCGGACTGGCGGGTGGCCCCCGAGGAGTACGGGGCGATCCATTTCCACAACGACGACATCAGCGACGCCTGCTGGGAGACGACTCAGAGTCTGCGCGTGCCCACCGACTGGGCCAGTGGCTGCTATGCCGGCCGCTTCCGGGCCGGCGAGGCGGAGTTCTGGGTGCCGTTCGCGGTGCGTCCGGCCGCCGATGCACCCACCAGCGACGTGGCGTTCCTGTTGCCGACCGCCACGTACGGCGCCTACGCGAACCTCCGGATGCGCGTCCTCAGCGCCTTCAACGAGATGATCCACGGGCGCCTGACCACCCTCGACGAGACCGATCTGCTGATGCTGCGCTTCGGAGAGATCGGCGGGTGCACCTACGACAATCACGCCGACGGCAGCACGGTCGTGCACTCCTCGATGCACCGGCCGGTCACCAACTTCCGCCCGCACGGGCGCATGTACAAGTTCTGCCAGGACCTGCTGATCGTGGCGTGGCTGGAGCGCACCGGCACCGGCTACGACGTGATCACCGACGACGACGTGGATCGAGAGGGTCTCGAGGCGCTGGCTCCCTACCGCGTCCTGGTCACCAGCTCGCATCCCGAGTACACGAGCACCCCCATGATGGATGCCGTGGAGGGCTTCGTGCGCGGCGGCGGGCGGCTGGTGAACCTCGGCGGCAACACCTACTGGCACCGCATCGCCTACCACCCCACCCGTTCGGGGATGACCGAGGTGCGCCGGCCCGACCTGCCGCGTCTCTGGCGCGCCGACGCCAGCCAGGGCCACGACACGTTCACCGGCGAGGCGGCCGGCACCTGGATCGGCATCGGTCGGGGACCGCACACGATCGGCGGCGTGGGGTTCATCACGCAGGGCTTCGACACCTGCTCGTACTACCGCCGCACGACGGCCAGTGGTGACCCGCGGGCGGCGTTCATCTTCGAGGGTGTCGATGACGAGATCATCGCCGACTTCGGGATCCTGCAGGGCGGGGCGGCCGGCTACCGGCTCGAGCGGGTCGGCGCCGGACCTGGCGCACCGCGGCCAGTGGTGGCCCGCGGGCGGGGTTCATCTTCGGGGGGTTCGATGACGAGATCATCGGCGACTTCGGGATCCTGCAGGGCGGGGCCGCGGGCTACGAGATCGAGCGGGTCGACGCCGCACTGGGCACGCCGGCGCACACGCTCGTGCTGGCGTCCTCGGAGAACCACTCGAACCTCTACGACCTCATGGTGGCGTCGATCGGCGACGTGCTGCCGAACACCGACCCCGACGCGCCCGAGAAGATCCGCGCCGACATGGTCT
>JAPONU010000594.1 GCA_026713745.1 bacterium | reverse complement strand
GGCCTCAGGATGCGCCGCCAGGTACTGCTCGGTGAAGATGCGGCGCACGGCCACCTCGACCACCGCCTCCATGCCCGAGCCGTCCACCAGGTCGCTCATGGTCGTGAAGGCGGCACGCCGTTCGGTGGAGAAGGCGGCGCCCCCGTTCGCCACGACGAGGGGGCCGAACAGGTCGCCGTGGGCGGCGGCGAGGGCCACGCACACGAAGCTGCCGAAGCCGTTGCCCAGCACGGCGGTCTCATCGCCGGTTGCGCCGGCGGCCTCCAGCGCCCCGGCCAGCGCCCCGGCAATGGCGAACAGCGTCGGGGAGGGGTCGGTCAGCGGCTCGGACTCCCCGAAGCCCGGCAGCCAGACCCGGTGCAGTTCGAAGCGCTCGGCGAGGCGCGGCGCCACCGTGTCGAACGCCCGGGCGTCGGTCAGCAGCGAGTGCACCAGCACCAGGGGCGGCCCGCTGCCCTCGCGATCGATCCGGATGGTCGGCACGTCCACTGGTTCCCGATCGTTGCCGCGGCGCCGGCCTCAGCCGACCGGCATCAGCACCTTCAGCGAATCGGCGCTCTGCACCCGCTCGAAGGCGCGCGAGGCCTCGGACATGCCGACGCGGTCGGTGATGATCGGCTCGAGGTCCAGCACGCCGTCGGCCGCCAGCTCGATGGCGCGGGCGTAGTCGTCGGCGATGGCGGCCCGGGGATTCCGGACCGTCAACTCCTTGAAGTACAGCTGGTAGTAGGGAAGGCCCGTGCCTCCACCGCCGGTCACCGTGCCGAACACCAGGACCTCTCCGCCGATGCGCGCCGACTCGATGGCCAGGGCCACCGTCGCCTCGGTCCCCACGGCCTCGACCGCCAAGTCGACACCCCGGCCGTCGGTGACCTCGGCGATCACGTCGGCGGCGTCGTCGGGAGTCGCCGTGGCCACCGCGCCCATGGCGGCGGCCAACTCCCGCTTGAAGGGCGAGCGGGTCACGCCGATGACCTCGGCGCCGGAGGCACGCAGCAGCTGGGTGAAGATCAGGCCGCTCACCCCCAGCCCGATGACGACGGCGACGTCGCCGGGGAAGATCGGGGCAGCGCGCTGGGCGTGGATGCAGGTGCCGGTCACCTGCACCATCGCCGCCGCAGCCGGCCCGAGGTGCGACGGCACCGGCAGCAGCCGGTTCGCCGGGGCGGTCACAAACTCGGCGAAGACCCCGTCGGCGTCGCGCCCCAGCAGCCCCCCGTGCAGGCACAGGTTCGTGCGGCCCGCCCGGCAGAGCGCGCAGGCGCCGCAGGAGATGGCCGGGTCGATCATGACCCGCTGCCCGGCATCCACGCCGGTTGCACCTCCGTCGATCACCTCGCCGACCATCTCGTGGCCCATGACCCGCGGATAGCCGACGGGGATGACACCGGAGAGGATCTTTACGTCGGTGCCGCAGATGCCCACGGTCTCGACGCGGACCAGAGCCTCGGCCTCGGGCCCCGAACCTGCCGGCGAGGGCACGTCGGCATAGGTCAGCCGGCCGGGAGCGGTCACCTGTACGGCCTTCATTCCCTCCCCGATCTCTCCGCCGATCCCGCCGATTTGGCGGGAATCGCCGAGACAGTGGACAGTACAGTGTGCACCAGAGCCGTCCCATGCGCTATTGCGACCTCACTCGGGCAATCGCTGCAGCGGTCGACCTGCCGGCTCACCATCCTGAACCGGTCTCGAAGCGGTGAGCATGCACGCCTGGGTCGTCGCCGGGGGAGAGGCGCCCGATCCCGCGCAACTGGGAGAGTTGACGCGCCCGCAGATCATCGTGGCGGCCGACTCGGGTGCCGATGTGGCCCGCAGCCTGGGGTTGATCCCCGACGTGATCGTGGGTGACTTCGACTCGGTGACGCCGGCGGGGGCGGCCGCCGCCGGCGAGCAGCGTCGCTTCCCGACCGACAAGGACGCCACCGACCTGGCGCTGGCCCTCGCAGAGGCGCTCCGGACGGGCGCGGGGAGTCTCACCATGGTGGGCGGTGCCGGCGGGCGGTTGGATCACCTGCTGGGCAACGTGGCCGTGCTGGCCGCCGAGGGCCTTGCCGGCGTGAGTGTCGACGCCCTCATGGGCCCGGCCCGGCTCTGGGTGGTGCGCCGGAGCCGCACCATCGGCGGCGCGGTGGGGCAGATCGTTACGCTGCTGGCCCACGGCGGGTCCGCCACCGGCGTGCGCACCACGGGCCTGCGCTGGGCGCTGGCGGGCGAGACGCTGGACGCGGGCTCCAGCCGGGGCGTCAGCAACGAGTTCACCTCGCCGGAGGCCACTGTGACGCTGGAGTCGGGGGTGATCCTGGCGATAAGGCCCTGAGGCGGCCGGGTGTCGGCGGACGCGCCCGGTGGATGGGCTCCGGCGAGCGCCCCGGTCCCTAGCCGGGGCGGCGGTCCGGCGCCTATCGTGGGGACCGCACCACCGGGAGGAACCATGGCTCTCACCCAAACCCAGATCGACTCCTACGAGCGCGACGGCTACGTGATCGTGCAGGGCGCGCTGAGCGCCGCCGAGATGGCCGAGTTGCGCGGCACCTGCGACTTCTTCGCCCGCCAGGCCCTTGAGCTGACCGGGGACTCCGACGTCATCGAGCTGGACGACGCCGCGCACCTGGCGGACGGCCCACCCCTCATCCGCCGCATCAAGAGCCCGCACACCAACCACGAGTCGTTCGCAAAGGCGCTGGCGCATCCCGGGATCCTCGACGCTGTGGAGGACCTCATCGGCGGTGACATCCGCTGGATGCACTCCAAGCTGAACGCCAAGCAGCCCGGCGGCGGGGGCATCGGCGAATGGCACACCGACTGGGGCTACTACCCGCACACCAACGACTCGGTCCTCGAGGTCGGCATCGCCATCGATCCCTGCACCGAGGCCAGCGGTTGCATGCTGGTGGTGCCCGGCACCCACACCGGCCGCGCCTACGACCACAGCCAGAACGGCCGCTTCGTCGGGGGCGTGCGGCCCGGCGTGTTCGACCCCGCCGATGTGGTGCCGGTGGAGCTCCAGCCCGGCGACATCTCGCTCCACCACGTCCGGCTGCTGCACGGCTCGGGCCAGAACCACACGAACCAGCAGCGGCGACTCCTGCTGCACGGCTACACCGCAGCGGACGCCTGGCCGATCATGGCCCGCAGCCAGCCGTCGGACTGGCCCGAGTGGGACGCCCAAATCCTGCGCGGCAGCCCCACCACTCACGCCCGCCTCGAGGCGTGCCCGGTGGTGGTCCCGCTGCCGGACCCGCCGGCGTTCGGGCTGTTCAAGCTGCAGGCCATGATGGAGGAGTCGCACTTCGCCGAGGTGGCGGGCTAG
>JAPONU010000593.1 GCA_026713745.1 bacterium | reverse complement strand
TGGTGGAGTCGGGGCGCGGCGAGGTGGGCGCGGGGGCCGGCGCGAGCGCTGTCGGGGACGTGTCGCCCGGGGTGGTCGTGGTGGGTGCGAGTGATGGGTTCGAGCGGGTGGCGGCGGGGCGGCGCGGATCGAAGATGTGGCCGCCCCTCCGAGAGCAGTGTCACACCCCCCTCGTACTGTTCAGCCCGTGGAAACAACCGGAGTGAGCGTGCCCGGCACGACCGGCGAAATCGAAGCAGGCAACAACCCCGCAGGTACGGCGACCACCAACCTCTTCGGGAGTGGCTCCGGCAAGGCGTTGGTGGAGTCGGGGCGCGGCGAGGTGGGCGCGGGGGCCGGCGCGAGCGCTGTCGGGGACGTGTCGCCCGGGGTGGTCGTGGTGGGTGCGAGTGATGGGTTCGAGCGGGTGGCGGCATTGGCCGGGGCGTTGGTGGGCGAGCTCGCCGGCTTGTCGCTGGAGGGAGCGCACCGGGGTCCGCTGCGGGCGTTGGTAGCGGCGATGGGGCGGGTGCGGGCGGGGGCCGATGCGGCGGAGGCTCGGGTCGTGCAGGCGCTGGAGCAGCTGGATGACGGTGGGGTGGACGCTGTGGAGGTGCTGCGGCGCAACGCAGGGAGTTCGCACCGGGAGGCGCGACGACGACGGCGCCGCGCGGAGGCGTTGGCGCAGATGCCGCGTGTGGCCGGCGCGTTGGCGGCCGGTGACATTTCCACCGAGCACGCCGATGCTCTGGCACGGGCCGCGGGAGCGACTAGCGCCGAGGCCGTCGATGGCGACGCCGAGTTGCTGGCTCAGGTGGCTGCGGTGCCCGCGGATCGGGCCGGGCGCGACATCGAGGCGTGGACTCAGCGCCACCAGGATCCGTTCGATCTGCACGAGCAGCATCTGCGTCACCGCCGGCGGCGGCGCTTGAACTTCGGCGACGGCGAGGACGGCATGTTGATGGCGCACGCCGCGTTCGATCGGGTGCTGGGCGCGCAATTCCGGTCGCTGATCAACGGCATCGCCGACCGCATCTGGCGTGCCGAGGGCGGCCGCGACAACCCCGACAGCCGCAGCGCCGAGCAACGCCGTCTCGACGCCCTCGCCATCGCCGTCGGCCTCGAGCCGGCGCCGTCGACCGCCGTGGCGGCTGGGCGATCAGCCGAACCCGGCAACACCCCGGCGCCCCAGGGCACAGCGCCTGCTGAGCGATCAGCCGAACCCGGCAACACCCCGGCGCCCCAGGGCACAGCGCCTGCTGGACGACCAACCGCATCCGGCAACACCCCGGCGCCCCCGGCGCCTTCGATCGGGGCGGGACCTGCGGCGAGTCCGCGGGCCGCCGATCCGGTCTCGCCGGTTGTTGCTGGACCACGCCGGGTGAAGGTGGGGGCGTCAGAGGCCGGAGCGTCGGAGGCCGGGGCGGGACCTGCGGCGAGTCAGCGAGACAATCCGCCGGCAGGCACCGGCGACCCCAAGCACGGAAACCAGCGCCCGAAGAAAGGGATACCGACGACAGGTACCGACGCGATTGCTCCAGGCGATCCGCCGGCAGACATCAGCAGCCCCAAACAGGGAAACCAGGACACGAAGCAAGGGATACCGGCGACAGGTACCGATGCGATTCCTCCGGACGATCCGCCGGCAGGCACCGGCATCTCCATGCGGACTTCCG
>JAPONU010000592.1 GCA_026713745.1 bacterium | reverse complement strand
GTCAGCATCGAGGACGCCAGGATCGCCGGCACCAGCACCCACCAGTCCAGCCCCAGCGTGAAGAGCGCGTAGCCCACGTAGGCGCTGACGGTGATGAGTTCCCCGTGTGCGAAGTTCACGAGGTGCATGACGCCGAAGATCACGGCGATGCCCAGGGCCAGCAGGGCGTAGATGCTGCCGCGCCCGATCCCGTCGACGAGTTGCTGGAGCAGCTCGGTCATCGCAGAACTTCAGCGCTCCGCACGGCCGCCCGGCGCCGGGAGATCGAGATGATCAGGCCGGTGCGCGGTTCGCTCTCGAGCATGCACGCGATTGTCTCACGCTTTCCCCGACGGCTCGCGCCCGAACGGGACGGGCCCGGCAGGCTGCACCCGCCGGGCCCGTCCCAGATCGCCGGTCGGCTCTCAGCCGATGGTCGCCGCCAGCGAGGGTGCTCCGTTGACGACCTGGTGGACGTAGACGGGTTTTTCGGGGGAGCCGCTGCCGCTGGGATACGACAGCACGCCGGTCACGCCCTCGACGCCCTGCGCTTCGGCGATGGCGGCGCCGATCACGGCCGGGTCGTGCGAGCCCGTGCGCAGGAAGGCGTCGATCACCATGGCGATGGCGTCGGCCGCCAGACCTCCGAAGGACGGGTTCTCGAGGGCGGCGCCGGTGGCGGCCTCGAATCCCTCGTCGAGGATCACGACGCGGCTGCCCGCTGCGGGGAACGAGTGCGTGGTGTGGTAGAACCCCTCGACGGCGTCGCCCTCGGCGTAGCCGCCGGTGGCCTCGAAGGCGTCGGTGATCAGGAACCTGGTCTCCACGCCCACGCCGTCCAGCTGGCCGCGCAGGATCGCCGCCTGGAACGCCAGCATGGCGCTGTACACCACGTCGGGGGGTGCGTCCAGGTTGGCCATCTCGTTGGCCTGTGACGAGAAGTCCACGTCCTCGATGGGTACGTAGTTGTAGTCGGCGATCACGGTGCCGCCGCCCGCCTCGAACACCTCGGTGAAGATCTCGGGGTTGTAGCCGAAGTAGGGCCCGGGTGAGGAGAACGTGGCGGCTGTGGTCCAGCCCTGATCGAGCGCGAACTCCGCCGCGGCGCTGGCCTGGGCGGTGTCGTCGAAGGCCACCAGGAACGCCAGCTGTGCCGGATCCGACAGGGTCGGCTCGGTTGATGCCACGAACAGCACCGGCACCTGGCCGGCGGTGACCTGCAGCAGCGGGAACCCGAAGTCCGGGAACGGCGGCCCGAGGATCGCCGACACGCCGGCGTCCAGCAGGTCCTGGGCGGCGCGCTGGGTGACGTCGGGGTCGCCCTCGATGTTCTGGATCGTCAGCTCCAGCGGGGTGCCGTTCACGCCGCCGGTGCAGTTGATGAGGTCGACGAAGTACGCCGCCGCCTGGCTGGCGGGGGCATCCGCGAAGCCGCCCAGGTCGGAGAGGTCGGCGGCGAATCCGATCTTCAGCGGGTCACCGCTGGGTGCCGGGGCGCAGTCGTTGAGGTCGGCGGCCAGGACGGCGTCGATGTCGAAGCCCATGGCTGCCGGCTCCTCCGGCTCGGGAGCCGGCGCCGGTGGCTCGGGCTCCGGCGGAGGCGGGGGCGGTTCGGGCTCCGGAGGCGGCGGGGGCGCCTCGGTGGCCGGGGGTGGGGGAGGAGCCGGGGCTGCCTCCTCGTCATCGGTGCCGCAGGCCGCGACGAGGAGCGTCGCCGCCGCGACCGGTACCAGGAGTTTGCGCCAGGTGGATACACGCCGCATATCGGTCTTCCCTTCCTTGCCCCGTGCCCGCACACGTCGGTGGTGCGAGCCCGCCTCAAAGAGTGCCACATAATTCGTTTGGATACAAACGATTAGTGGAATCCGACGGCCGCCGGAGCGGCGAGCCAGCAGCGGGATCGGGGCCCGGGAGACCGCTCAGGAATCCTGCGAGCCGGCTCATTGGTCATTCCGGCGAAGGCCGAATCCACGTCGCAGCGGTCCGGTCTGCTCGTGCAACCGATCCGGCGCAATCCAGGGGCCGGTTCCTGGCAACGCGGTGGCGTCAGCCTCGACGCGGCGGGCGGATGCCGCGGAATTCCCAGTCGCCGCCGAAGGCGGTGGAGATCACTTCCTCGGACTCGCTGGGCTGGGCGCCGCAGTCGTCGCGCACCGGTACGGGTCCGGCCACGACCGTGTTGGTGAGCGCTCCGAGGCCCTCCACCTCCACGGTCACCACGTCGCCGGGCTCCGCCGGGCGCGAACCCGCAGGGGTGCCACTGAAGACGATGTCTCCGGGCAGCAGCGTGATGGTGCGGGCGAGGTCGGCCACCAGGTAGTGCATGTCCCAGGTCATCTCGGAGGTGTTGCCCTCCTGGCGCACCTCGCCGTTTACCAGGGTGCGCAGCGTCTTGTCGCGGAAGTCCCAGCCCTCGATGAGGCCCGGACCGACGGGGCACATGGTGTCCGAGCCCTTCACCCGCAGCATCGAGCCGGCGTCGGTGTCGCGGAAGTCGTGCAGGCCGAAGTCGTTGCCGATCGTGTAGCCGGCGATGTAGTCGCCGGCCTCGCCGGGGCTGATGTTGCGGCACGGCCGGCCGATGACGATCACCACCTCGCCCTCGTAGTTGAGGTACTTGCAGCGCTCGGGGCGGACGACATGACCGCGGTGGCCCAGCAGCGACGAAGTCGGCTTGTGGAAGTAGGTGGGTGCCGGGGGGAGGGTGGCCATGAACTCGCGCACCCTGCTGGTGTGGTTGAGGTGCACGCAGATGATCTTGCTGGGGCTGGCGGGCGGGAGGTGCACCGCCTCGGTTTCCGCCACCGAACGCCCATCGGGGGCGACGAGCCGGTCGCCGGACACGGTGACCGTCGTGGCGGCGCCGTCAAGCAGGATCCTGCGCCGTTCGCTCATAGAGCCTCCTTGCACCGTCCGCAGAGCCACTGCCGTCGTTCCGGCGAAGGCCGGAACCTATTGCTCAGCGGCGAGATCTGCCCCGCACACCGTCCTGCCCGGGCACACCTCGAAATCATTAGGGACCAAAGCATATACTCGCAGTCGTGTCGGGCTCCGAACTTCACGGTTTCACGTTCCCCCGGTCGGCCACCGGCGCGTCCGGGCTTGTTCCCGCCCCTCCCTGGCATTACTCCGGCGACATGCTGACGATCGAGTACCGGACCGACGCCGAGGCGGTGGCCGAGTTGTTGCCGCCACCCCTGTTGCCCGCCGCCACCGATCCGGGTGCCGTGGCCGTGGTCTGGGCCGACTGGCAATCCTGCTCCGACGGTTTCGAGGAGCTCCTCGACCCCACCCGGGCGCAGTACAAGGAGTGCTTCGTCGTGGTGCGCTGCCGCTACCGCGACACCACCTACAGCCGCTGCGTCTACATCTGGGTGGACAAGGACTTCGCCATGGTGCGCGGACACGTGCAGGGCTATCCCAAGAAGCTGGGCGACATC
>JAPONU010000591.1 GCA_026713745.1 bacterium | reverse complement strand
GCGGTGGGGAGCAACGCGCTGCGGTTCCTTCAGACGGGCGGCCGGAACGTCGCCGTCGGTGCTGACGCGCTGTCGGTCACCGCCGCCAGCTCCGGGAACACCGCGGTCGGCTACAGGGCGCTCCGGTACAACATCGGCTCGTCGAACATCGCGCTGGGGTACGAGGCCGGGAGCCTCCACCTGACGGGCGACAACAACATCTACATCGGGCACGGCGGCGTCGCCGCCGAGACCGGCATCATCCGCATCGGGGACCCGGCCCACCAGTCGCAGACGCACCTGCCGGGAACGGTCACGGCGCCGGCGTTCGTCGGGGACGGGTCGCGGCTGACGAACATCCGCGCGGTGTACCAGTAAGTCGGGTGAGCTGAGGAGATGCGGCGCGTCGGCCAGGGTGAGGCGGGCGTCGGCCAAACGAGGAATCCAGCAGTGAGGCGTCGGGACGTGCGCGTCGGCAGTCGGTCGGCGGTTCGTCGGCGGCGGCGGGGAGCGGATGTCGATGCGGAATCGGTGGTGTCGAGAACTGGCGGCGGTGGTCATCGGGTCGGCGGTGGTGCTGGCGGCGGCCGAGGCGGGGGCTCAGAACCCGCCGCAGAACTTCGTCCAGGGACAGTGCAGCAACTACCGCGTATCGCCCACATCGGCTAGCGTGCGGGTAGCGGGTGGTTCGGGCAGGTTCCAGATCCAGTGGGACTGGCAGGCGCCCCCGAGCAACGGGGTCTGCACGTTCGCCTGCACGTCGAACGCGTGCGGTGAGGTGACGGGGAACGTCACCAGCTCGGCTTCGTGGCTCACCGCGAGCAAGCAGGGCGTCTGGGTGAACTACACCGCGGCGGGGAACACCGGTACGAGCCGCCGGAGTGCCACCGTGACCGTCATCGGCCAGACGTTCACCGTGCGCCAGGGCGGGTGCCCCCCGTCGCCGGCCGTCACCCCGAACCCGCTGACGTTGCCAGCTGGCGGAGGCAGGGGCACACTGACCGTGTACGCACCGGCGTCGTGCCGGTACTCCGTGCGCGACAACCGGAGTTGGCTGTCCGTCACCCCTTCGACGGTGGCAGGCAACGGGACGGTGACGGTCACGGCGACGCGGAACACGGGGAGTGCTGAGAGGCGTGGGACGGTGACCGTCGGTAGCCGCAGTGTGACAGTCATTCAACCTCCTCCGTGCCCGAGCGCGCCGTCGGTGTCGCCGTCCTCGCTGTCGGTCGGCAGCGGCCGCGGGTCCACGACGGTGCGGTTGCAGGAGGCATCGAGCTGCAGCTACACCGTGACCGACAACCGCTCGTGGCTCGGGGTCAGTCCGTCGACCGTGGCCGGCAACGCGACGGTGACCGTCACGTTCACTGCGAATACCAGCACCAGCTCCCGGTCTGGGACCGTCCGCATCGGAGCCCGCAACGTCGGCCTCACCCAGTGCCCGAGCGCGCCGTCGGTGTCGCCGTCCTCGCTGTCGGTCGGCAGCGGCCGCGGGTCCACGACGGTGACGCTGCAGGAGGCATCGAGCTGCAGCTACACCGTGAGCGACAACCGCTCGTGGCTCGGGGTGAGCCCGTCGACCGTGGCCGGCAACGCCACGGTGACCGTCACCTTCACGGCGAACACCAGCTCCAGCTCCCGCTCCGGGACCGTCCGCATCGGAACCCGCAACGTCGGCCTTACCCAGTCCCCGCCGTGCCCGAGCGCGCCGTCGGTGTCGCCGTCCTCGCTGTCGGTCGGCAGCGGCCGCGGGTCCACGACGGTGACGCTACAGGAGGCATCGAGCTGCAGCTACACCGTGAGCGACAACCGCTCGTGGCTCGGGGTGAGCCCGTCGACCGTCGCCGGCAACGCCACGGTGACCGTCACCTTCACGGACAACACCGGCACCAACTCCCGGTCGGGCACTGTGACCATCGGAACCCGGAGCGTCAGCATCACCCAGTCCCACACGAGCATCACGTGCCCGAACGCCCCCAGCGTGTCCTCGGCAGCGCTGACGTTGGGACGCAGCAGCGGATCGGCGATGGTTAGGTTACAGGAGGCGTCCGCCTGCAGCTACTCGGTGAGCGACAACCAGGACTGGCTCACGGTGACGCCCTCGACCGTCGCCGGCAACGGCACCGTGACGGTCACGGTCACGGCCAACAGTGGCACCAACTCGCGCTCCGGAACGGTAACCATCGGGACGCGTGGCGTGAGCGTTAGCCAAGGCGCACGTCCTACGACGAGCGGCCCTAACCCAGGGCCAGGGCCAGAGACTCCCGCAGCCTGCGGCCCTGCGCATCCTACGGAGACGTTAGAGCAGAGCCGAGATCGACTCATATGTGATTGGGCACGGCGAAAGGACAAACGCAATGACTGCCAGGCTTGGAATTCCCTCACAGTAGGAGCAAAGTGGGTCTTCATTTGGAACACGCATCGCCTCCACAAATCCGGTATGGGTGACTCCACCATGCTGAGGCACGTTACGAAGCTCTACTCCATCACCGGCCAAAAGGACGAACCCGCCCCCAACGAGGACGACGAAGGAGCATGTGGCGGTGAAGGGTACAATCGCACTTTTATGTCGATGACGCCTAGTCTTCAGGCCGCGCTCTTGAATACGATCAGCGACGTTGACGCAGACAATGCACAATCGACAGTTCCACACTGGCGCAAGTCGCACGACCCGACCTGCTACATTGATGCGCTTCCCGGCACGTGTCCGCACCCACCCTTCTGGTTCCAAACCGAGACGCGTAGCGACGGTCCGACGGGCCAGATCCAGTTCTTCGATGCTACTCTAGTCGTGGTCGAACGCGACCACTATCAAGGCCTCGGTCTTAACCCAGTTCGCCGAATCGTGGGTTGTGGCAAGGCGCGGAAGCGCATTCGATTGACGGATGTTTGCACCACTGGCGCATGCGCCGGCGATTCGCCTATCGGAAGTTGTCATACCACCACCTACAGTGACAGGATTGTCCGCCGTCCCAGCGACCCCTACAACATCCCGAAGGACGGACAGCGAGTCGAGGACGCGTACTCCTTTGAGATGGACCAGGACTACAGTTCACCGCTACCGCCCATACGGATTCACCAGTCGGCGCCACGCTGCTACAACATGAAGTACAAGTACGCAGCAAGGTACGGCGATCCCGATTGGAACTGGCGACCATCCGCTTGCGAGGCGGCACACCAGCCGGGTGCCGCGTTCACGTTCGACTCTCTCGGGTCGGAGAGCATTCGAGCTGTCGACACAGTGGAACTCCGTGCGCGGATCGATGGCCTTCGCAGTCGGTTCGGTCTGACTGCATTTGTTTGGACGGATTCCACGATAGACGTGGGCGTAACGCCCGTTAAGGCCGTGCACGTGACGGAGCTCCGCACAGCGTTGCAGGAAGTGTACGTCGCTGCAAAACGCGACGCGCCTCTATACACCGACACGGTGATCCGGGCGGGCGTCACACCGGTGAGGGCCACTCACCTGACGGAACTCAGAGCGGCGGTCGTTGCCCTGGAGCAATAGGTTCGGAGCTTCATCGCGGAATCTCCGACGGCCTGCCCGACTCCGCGACTTCAACCCGCGAGGTCATTTGGGAAGGGTACAGGGGGTACTCTGGCGCAGTTGTCAATGTGAGAAGACATTCCGGAGGTGGCAGTAAGGAGGTGGGCAGCGGATTGACCAAGGTTTCACGGCGCGTGCTTCGTCTGGTGATGGCGTTCAGCTTCGTCTGTGCCTGCTATTCCTGGGCCCAACCGCCGGACGCTGGATCCAATGCAATCGGGTCCCGAGCGCCGGCGACGGTGGATGTAGGGATCAATACGGTGCCGCACGCGCGACATGGCTGGGGGGCAGAGTGGCTAACCATCGGTGCGTGGATAGCGACTGGCTCGGAGAGGTTGCGGTGGCAGGTAGACTACTGGCACGTGGAAGAACGGCAACCTTATGTGGGGCGCGGATTCACCGAGGGGTTGATCGTTAACCAGGTCGATGTAACGGGCAGTTGGCGCTTTCGGTCGCGTCGTAGGATTTCACCGCACGTCTTCGGTGGCGTGGAGTTCAGTCGCTTTCGGAAATACTATTGCCAACGGTACACGTACCCTGGTTTGGAGTGCCACAAGTCGAATGGCACGAACGCTAGGGCGCTGTACGGCGCTGGAATCGACGTGAGATTCAGCTCACGCTTTTTCGGACGTGTGCAGCTTCGGGCGTACGTGGATCCCAGCCACTACGCGGCGCTCGGCAGAGTGCCTCTCGTCGTCGGTGCGGGGTGGCGTTTCGGCGGTCGGTCCCCGGAACGGATTACCCGCCCCGGAACGCCCTCGAACGCCTCGGGTCAGCACCCGGGTCCCGGCCCAGCACCGCGAAGTCGACCGCGTAGTTGACGATTTTCCGCCTCGGGGCGCCGGGCGGTAGCCCAGCACCTTCCAGCCCAGGAGCGGATGCTGTCGCGCCTCGACCGTGTGGCCGATCAACCGCGACGGCACGGAATAGATCCGCCCGCCGACCCGGATCGTGCTCCACTTCCGCACCACGCACCGGAACGTCGTGTACTCCGGGATCCGAGCCGACGGCAACGGCCGCAGATACGACCGCTCCTCGGCCAGCCGCGCCGCCGCCGCCGTATTTCGCGCTTCGTCGACGACCGCCCGCGCGAAGCCCAGATAATGCCGCCTCGTCCCCGCCCCGCAACAGCAACGCCTGCTCGAGGGCCGTCTTCGTGCGGAAGTGCGCCTGCTCGACCACCCCGTTCGCGTGCGCCTTCCCCGGCTGGATCTGCGACGAGCGCAGCCCGTAGTGGTCCAGCACCTGCCGGAACCGGACCGTCAGCTGCCGCCCGCCGCTCCGTTTCAGCTCGTGCGTCGCCGCCGACAGGTTTGTCGTGACGAAGCACCGCCGGCGCCGCGCCCAGCGTCCACAGCGCACTTGTAGCTCAACACCCACTCGAACAGCAGGTGCCGGAACGCTACCCCTCGTATCGTCACCCCGAGGTCGCTCGCGTCCGTGAAGTCGAACGCCGCTTCCCGACCCGGAATCGCCACCTGCTCGAAGTACACCTCGCGATCCGGGCCGTCCTGCGCCCGCCACTCCCGGACCCGCCGCTGCAGTGTCCGGAGCTGCCCCGGCTCGAAGCGGTCCGGATGACGCCGGCACAGCTCCCGGAACAGCGTCAGTGCCTGCAACCGCCCCTCCGCATCCGCCACCAAGCGCGGCACCACCTCCGATTGCCACACGTCCGCGAACGGGTCCTCCCGCGTCCGCCACGTCCGCGGCGCCTTCGCCGTCGACGGCAACCCACCGCTCTGCCAGCGGCGCGCCGACCGCTCGCTCATTCCGGCCGCCGCCGCGGCCGCCGCCAGCGTCTTCCCGCTCATCTGCTTCTCGCGCAATCGTCGAACCTGCGCATCCGTGACCAACCCGCCCTCCGAGCAAAACGGGCAGTGTCACACGCGCCTCGACTCGTCTGCGAACCGGCCGATCAGCTCCTCGCCGACCGGCCAAAATAGTTGGCGTTGATCAACCACCTCCCGGTGGCCCGTAGGTGTCCACGAAACCGGGGCAACTTCAGGTGTCGGGCCGCGCCCGGCACTCTCTCTGGCGGCTTCTGACTGGCGCAGGGACCTGAGGGCCGGCCTCGACGCCGGCAGGCGCACCGTCGCCAGCTCCCGTCCGCAACCGCGCCGTCTCCGGCCGCCGTCGCCCGCGCCAGCTCCCCCCGCTCCGTCACCCTGGCGCGGCCGCCCCTGCCCGGTCGATCGCCGCCGCCTCGCTGGCCCCAGGTGCCGGCCGGCGGATGCTGCCGTCGCACGGTCCACCGCCGCCTCCGCCCGCTCGATCCGCGTCGCGTGGCTCTCCGCCGTGATCCGCTTCCGGACGGCGCAGCCGGGGGTTTAGATTCCGACCGCCGAGCGGCGGCGGAGGGCTGCGCAGGCCGAGCGAGCAACCGGATTCCTCAACCGCGACGGGACGTCGACGCGCCTGTGGTGCACGCGGACGCTCCCGGCCGACTGGCGCCCGCTCCGTTCTGGCGAGGCGGCGCTCGACGGCGAAGGGGGCGACGCGTGACCGCCGCCAGTGCGCCGCCAGCCGCCACGACCGCCAGCCGAACGCGAAGTACCAGCGACACCCGGAGCGTGAGCGTGATCATGTCTCGACCTCCGTACCGACTATGACCCCGAGCCGCCGCCGGTACTCCCGGACCGCCGTTTGCGCACCAGGTACGAGACCGGGGGGCTACGGAGGGTGTGGGTGCGCGGTCACGAGAATGTCCGCAAGCGGGTGCTTATCCAGGCGGCGTGCTGCAACCTCGGGCTGCTCCTGCGCGGTCTGACCGGCGTTGGCACGCCCCGGAGCCTGCAGGGTGGGCTCTTGCGGCGATTCGGGGCCTGATCGGCCACTGGGGGCGTCTGACGGGCGTCTGGGGGCCCGAATGGAGACCAGCGGCGTTCGTCACCTCATTCGCCCATCGCCAGGCTGCCTGAACACGCTGGCTCCGCGAGCAGACTTCTTCAGGCGGGAGACGTCCAGCCAAGTGCCCGACTCGCGACCCGTCACCGATTCAGGTGCCGTTGCCGGTGCTGGGCGTGGTGCACGGGGTTCGAGAAGCGTTGCACGGCTTGTGCATCGCGACGGGGCTGCAGGTCCTGGAGGCGATGATGGAGGCGGCTCGGGAAGTACTGTGTGGCCCCAAGTGCGGTAGCGGCAACATGAAAAGGGACCCCGTGGCCACTTGAAAAGGGACCCCTGAGCACTCGGAAACAGCGATTCCCTGGGGATGATCGACGGTGCGAGACACGGTCGTCTCGTCGAGCGAGCCAGGAGGACGCGGAGGTGATCAGGATGTCTCAGTGGGCCGAGGTCCGCCACCTGCATCTGGTGGAGGGTGTGCCGAAGAAGGAGATCGCGCGGCGGTTGGAGATGGACGTCAAGACGGTGCGGCGAGCGATCCGCCGGGCGACGCCCCCGGTGCGGGTGTCGCCGCCGCGGCCCGGCACCCTGGACCCGTGGCGGGAGCGGATCCGGCAATGGCTGCGCGAGGAGCCGCGGTTGACGGCGAAGCGGATTCGACGGTTTGCTGCTGCCGTTGGCGGGGCCGGTACCCGGCGCGCACGGTGCGGCGCTACGTCGCGGAGCAGCGTTCAACCGCGACGAGGAAGGAGGCCTTCGTGCACCGCAGCATGCGGCCCGGCACGACGATGGAGGTCGACTTCGGCGAGTCGTGGGTCGACGTCGCCGGCGTGCCGAGCAAGGTGAAGTACCTGGTAGCGACGCTGCCGTTCTCGAATGCGTACTTCGCCAAGGCGTACCCGGTGGAGCGGCTCGAGTCGCTGCTCGACGGCATCGAGTCGGCCTTCTGCTACTACGGGGGCGTGGTGGAACGCGTCGTCCTCGATAACACCTCGCTGGCGGTCAAGGACGTGTTGGCGGGCCGGGACCGGGTGCTGACCGAGGCGTTCGAGGCGTTCCGGGGCGGGTATCCGTTCCGAGCCGAGTTCTGCGCGCCGGCCAAGGGCTGGGAGAAGGGTTCCGTGGAGACGGGTGTCAAGTACGTCCGGAATCTCGTGTTCCGGCCGCGGTTGGCGGTCGAGAGCTGGGCGGCCCTCAACGCGGCGCTCCTCCTGGAGCTGGAGACCGACCTGCCGATGCGCCACCTCGACGACGGGCGCACGGTCGAGCAAGGGTTGGCGCAGGAGCGCCAGCACCTGCGGGCGCTGCCCGTGCACCGTCCCGCCACCTGCCGCGTCGTCGCGCGGGTGGCCGACAAGTTCGGGCACGTCCGCGTGGACCACGTGACGTACTCGGTGCCGATCCGCCACGCCTACCGGCCGGTGTGGGTGAAGCTGTATCACGACCGGGTGGCGCTCGCGGTCGGCGCCGAGGTGGTCGCGGAGCATGCCCGGGCGTTCGTGCGGGGCGCGAAGCTTCACGTGCTGCCGCTGCTGGAGCGCAAGCACCGGGCCGTGGCCGAGGCAACGGCTCTCGACGCCTGCGGGCGGGTTTCCGGCGCCGGGGGTTTGGCGGCGGCGGGAATCTCGAAGGTGGCGCAAACCGCGACGCCGGGAGATTCGGGCCTTTCCCAGAACGCCCCGATTGAGCGCTGTCAGAAACCCGTACGAGGGGCGCGAAAGCGCCCCTATCGAGCCGGCCGCCGATGCTCGGTCGTGGGGCTCCGGTCTCCGGTCTCGAAGCCGAGGTCGAGGCCGTCGGGGACCAAGCCTCCGTCTCGTTCGGCGACGCCCCCCTCAACCCGGATCGAACCCGCGTGCCGGCTCGGGTTTCATCGGCTGAGTCCACCCCGGTCGAGCCCCCGCGCCTGCTCGCGGCTCTGCAGCTCCCGCTGCTCGGACCCGGGCAGCTTGCGCATTCCGGTGAAATCGATCACCCGTTCCGACGCGAAACCGATCGCTGATTCCGACGCAAACCGATCACCTGTCGGAGCGAAGCGACGCGGGCTTGGTTCACGGCTCCGAGTGGTCGCGCCGCGCTGACGGCCGGCG
>JAPONU010000590.1 GCA_026713745.1 bacterium | reverse complement strand
GGAAGCGTCGTTGAACCTGGCGCACGCGGTGGTGTACCTGGCCACCGCCCCGAAGTCCAACCGGGTCACAGTCGCCCTCGGCCGGGCCCGCGAGGAGGTCCGATCCCGGCGCGGCGAGGTTCCCCCGCATCTCCGCGATGCCCACTACTCCGGGGCGAAGGGGCTGGGCCACGGCGAGGGTTACGAGTACCCCCACGACGACCCCCGCGGCTGGCGACCCCAGCAGCACCGCCCCGACGGAGCACGAGCCGGCGTCTACTACGAGCCGTCACCCCACGGCGTCGAGCAGGAGATCTACGACCGCTGGCTGCGCGCCCGCCGGCAGCCACGGCCGGGCGAAGAGTCAAGCGACCCCGTGCAATGATCGCGATAGCCGCGGCGCGGGATGCGCGGGGGCACGAGGACGCCGTGCAATGATTGCGGCGGCCAGGGCGCTATAGAACACGAAGAGCCGCCGAAGAAGGCGTGCTATCACGCTGCACCGGAGTCCCGCTGGGTATCGCAGGAGCATCTGTTGAGCATTCACTCCGATCTGATGCGCCTCGGCTCCTCCTACCGCCGGGGCTATCGACTTCCGATGAGGCCGCGCTTTTCCCGCCGCTCGGTGGCGCTACTCGTTGTCCTGGCAGCAGTGCTCCTGGCAGCGGTGCTGGCCGACTCGCCCGGCATCGAGGTCGCCGGAGGTGCGGGCACGACCGATGCGCCTGAGGCCCCAGTGCCCTCGGGTCGGGATCCAACCCCCGCCGGCGTGACCGATGACGACGCATCGGCGCGAGAGGTCCTGCCGGATGCCCGAACCGGGGATCCACCGGCACGGTCGGGGCCTGAGGCCACAACCGCGTCCACCGAGCCGGGGCACCGTTGTGCACCGCGGATCCCCGACGATCTTCGGATCAGCGACACGTCTCCTGCGGCGGCCGGCATCGAATTGTCGCAGGCGATGTATGACTGCGCCCACGAGGTCGGTCTGGCGTTCGCCACCGATCCCCATGCGGTCTCGACCCTGCTAGCGCGCGGGATACAGGGTCCGCTGCTGCTGGTCGGTTCGTTGTTCGACGTCCGACTGGCGAACGAGATCAGGCGTCTCGCTCCGGAGCGGATCGTGGCTGCGGGGTTCGACGAGCGGCTCCTTCCCCCCACTCTCGCCGGTTTCGCCTTCGAACCGGTGGCCGTCGATCCGCCGGCAACGTTCGTGCCCGAGACAGCCTCCTATGACCGCCTCTGGATCGTCGATGATGCGGAGGTGGCCGCGCCGTTGGCAGCCCTCGGCCACCGGATCGGTGTCGGGGTGGTCGCTGTGGCCGGTGATTTGCGGGCGGCCCCTGCGGAGGTGAGGGAGACGATTTCCGCCGCTTCGGAGGTGGAGATACTCTCGGACTTCGGCGAGGACGTGGCTTGGCAACTGGACGTCATCCGCCGGGGCGATGAGATACCCGGGGGCGGGCTGGTCATGTTCGGATCCGAGCCTGATCGCCGTCTCGTGGCCATGTACGGCCATCCTGCGTCAGCAGGCCTCGGCGTGCTGGGCGAGCAGGGTCCCGCCGAGGGTGTCGAACGCCTCGGTTCCATCGTCGCCGGCTACGGTGCGGACGGACTGCGTGTCCTGGGTACGTTCGAGATCATCGCCACCGTTGCGTCGGCTGATCCCGGTCCGAACGGGGACTATTCGAGTGAGACCGCTCGAGATGTGATCAGGCCCTGGGTCGAGATTGCAGCCGCCAACGGGCTGTACGTGGTCCTGGATCTGCAGCCGGGACGAACCGACTTCCTGACCCAGGCGAAGATCTATGAGGAGTTCCTCCGCCTACCCCACGTGGGGCTTGCGCTGGATCCGGAGTGGAGGCTCAAGCCGGACCAGGTCCATATGGTCCAGGTCGGAACGGTGGACGCGGCGGAAATCAACCAGGTCACGGAGTGGCTGGCCGGCATTGTGCGTGAAGAGGCTCTCCCCCAGAAGCTGCTCATCGTTCACCAATTCCACGTCTCCATGATCACGAACCGTCACCGGATCGAGACTCCGCCGGAGCTAGCGGTGGTGATTCACATGGACGGCCACGGGAGCCAAGGAACCAAGCAAGGCACCTGGGACATCCTGACCGGCGCGCCCGATGCCGACGGGTTCTACTGGGGTTGGAAGATCTTCTACGACGAGGACCTGACCGTCGGAACGCCGGACCAGATACTGAACCTCACCCCGACGCCGGTGTTCGTCTCGTTCCAATAGGGGTGCGAGTATCCTGCTGACCAGGCGCGGGGTCGGCCAGGGAGAGAAACCGTGAGTGGTGGCGAGCTTGCCGTGGTGCTGGCCAGTGTGGCCGTCGTGGTCGCCGTGGCGGTCCTCGGAGCAGTCGGGATGAGCCTCGGCCGGTCGCTGAAGGAGTTGCGCCGCCTCCTCGTCGAGATTCGCCGCGACCTGCTCCCGGCGGTGCAGCGCATCGAGGACGCCTCGGGGCGGGTGACCGGCGAGGTGCAGCGGGTCGGGGGCCTGCTGGACGTCGCCGAGGCCGTGTCCGAGCGGGCCGACTCGCTGTCACGGGTGACCTACCGGGCGTTTGTCGAGCCGTTCGCCGCGGTCGCCTCGCTTTTCCGCCGCGGAGGTGCTCCAGGGCCCGAGGAGGTCGACGAGGATCCGGCCGCGGCCGGTTGGGACGCCCCACCGCGCCCGCGGCGTCGGGCGTCTTGGACCCGCCGGGCGACGGTGTACCTGCTGCGCTCGGGGTACCGGGCGGCCGCCGCGCGTCTAGCAGCTGCGCAGGCCCAGGCGCGCCTCGCAGGCCGCCTGGCCGCCGCACAGGCCCAGCGCGGCGCAGCCACGAGAGCGCGCAGCCGGGGCGGCGAGGCACCAGCGGGCTCCGCCGCAAACGACGCCGCGGGCGCATCGGGCGCGACCCCGAGCGCCGGCCGGGGCGGGACTGCGGGTCTCCCTCGGGGGCGCCAACTGGTCGATGCCCTGCGCGAGGTCACCAACGAGATCTCCGCAGCCCTCGAGGAGGGGCGCCGGACTCTTGCCGAGCGCCGCGGCGAGGACCGTCCCAAGTAGCACCTCGTCCCCATCCGGCAATGCCCCGCACGGTTCACAACGACCAGTTCCGGGCCGAGGCGGGTCGCGAGTAGCACCCCGCCCCGATCCGGCAATACCCTCGATCCGACAGCCCCGCTCGCCCGAGCGGGGCCCGACCCCGAACCCCACGCCATGCCCGGAACCACAGCACGCGAGCTGCGCAGCATCTTCACCGGCTTCTTCGCCGAGCGCGACCACACGATCGTCCCCTCGGCGAGCCTCATCCCGTACGACCCCACGCTGCTGTTCACCGTCGCCGGGATGGTGCCGTTCAAGGCCTACTTCACCGGAACCGAGCCTTCGCCCCACAAGCGGGCCACGACGGTGCAGAAGTGCGTCCGGGCAGGTGGCAAACAGAACGACCTCGACGAGATCGGCCGCACCCGCCGGCACCTCAGCTTCTTCGAGATGCTGGGCAACTTCAGCTTCGGCGACTACTTCAAGGACGACGCCATCGCCTGGGCCTGGGAACTCTCCACGGAGCGACTCGGATTCGATCCCGAGCGGCTCTGGATCACCGTCCACCTCAGCGACGACGAGGCCGCCGACATCTGGCGCGACTCTGTGGGTGTGCCGGCCGAGCGCATCCAGCGCCTCGACGAGGACAACTTCTGGCGCATGGGCGACACCGGTCCCTGCGGGCCGTGCTCGGAGATCTTCTACGACAAGGGCGAGGCGTACGGCCCCGGCGGCGGGCCGGCCCACGGCGGCGACGAGCGCTACGTGGAGTTCTGGAACCTGGTGTTCATGCAGTTCGAGCAGCAGCCCGACGGCTCGATGGTGCCCCTGCCCAAGCCCAGCATCGACACCGG
>JAPONU010000589.1 GCA_026713745.1 bacterium | reverse complement strand
TTCGTCGACAGCGTCGGCTCCTACGAGTGGGCCTGGTTCATCCTCGCCATCCTGCTGGGCGGCTCCGCCGTGGCGTTCCGGCTCGCCGGGCGGATCGAACCGGTGGACTGAGAGGCGCGGGCTACCCTGCGGCGGATCATGCGAGGCGCGGTTCGATTCTCCCGGGTGGGGCTGATGGTTGAGCGCATGCGCCCCGCCGACGGTCCGCTCTTTGCCGCCGGCACAGCCGGCCGTGGCCCCTCCGTGGCCCCGAGGACGCCCCGATGAGTACTCGCTTCGTGGGGCGCAGCGTCCCGCGCGTCAACGACGAGACCATGCTGCGCGGCGAGGGGCGCTACCTGGCCGACCTGGCTGCTGGTATGGCGGGCGTGATGCACGCCGCGGTCATCCGTAGCCCGGTGGCTCACGGGATCCTGGAGGGCATCGAGGTCGGCGATCTGCCCGCCGGAACGCAGCTCCTCGGGCCCGAGGAACTGCGTTCCCGGACCAAGGGTGACTTCGGGGTGCTGTGGCAACTCGCTGACCAGTACCAGACGTCCACGCCGCTGCTGGACGACCGGGTGCGCTACGCGGGGCAGCCGGTCGGTGTGGTCACCGCCGGGAGCGCCGTCGCCGCTGCGGATGCCGCCGAGGAGATCCTGCCGCTGATCCGTGAACTGCCCGCTGTGACCGACCCTCTGGAGGCGCTCGAACCGGGCGCGCCACGCCTCTGGGACGGCGTGGAAGGCAACCTGCTGGCCGCCTGCACGACCGGCGACAGCGCCGAGCACACCGCGGCGATCTTCGCCGCCGCCGACCGGCATCTGCGCACCAGGCTGGTCATCGGGCGCCTCAGCGGGGCACCCATGGAGGGCCGGGGCGTGCTGGCCTACACCGAGCCGACCGGCAAGCTGGTGGTGCACACCTCCACACAGGCTCCGCACGCCGCTCGCGACTCCATCTGTGAGGTGCTCGGCATGCCTCAGAACCGGGTGCGGGTGGTGGCGCCCGACGTGGGCGGCGGGTTCGGCCTGAAGGACCACTTCTACGAGGACGAGATGATGGTGGTCATCGCTGCTGTGGTGCTGGGGCGTCCGGTGCTGTGGACCGAGACACGCACCGAGTCCCTGCTCGCGACCACGCACGCGCGGGGTGAGACCTGCGACGTGGAGGTGGCGTTCGACGACGACGGCACGCTCCGCGGCCTGCGTGTGGACATGGTCCGCAACGGGGGCGCGCAGTGCAGCGTCTTCGCCGGCGGGCCTCTGTTCGTGGCGCTCGGCATGGCGCCGGGGCCTTACACGTGGGACGCCGTGGCGGGTACCGGACGTCTTGCGGCCACCAACACCATGCCCACCGGCGCCTACCGCGGGTTCGGCCAGACCCAGGCGGCACTCATCGGCGAACGGGCCGTTGAACTGGTGGCGAGAGCGTTGGGCCGGCACCCTGCCGAATTGCGCGAGCAGAACATGATCCGCCCCGAGGCCCAGCCGTACACCAGCCGCACGCACGTCACCTACGACAACGGCGACTACGCGGCCCCGCTGCGCCGCGCCCGGGAGCTCATCGAGGCTCGCCTGGCCGCCTGGCCGCCGGTGCCCGATGACGGCCGCCTGCGGGGCCTCGGCTACGCCTCACACGTGCAGCTGGCAGGCGTGGGGCCGAGCTTCCTGAACGAGATCCTGGGCCTGCGCATCGGCGGCTACGAGAGCGCCGTGGTGCGCATGGAGCCCGACGCCAGCGTGCGCCTCTACACCGGCGTCTCCCCCCACGGTCAGGGTCTGGAGACCACGCTGGCGCAACTGCTGGCCGACGAGCTGGGGGTGGATCCCACCGACGTGGAGGTGATCCACAGCGACACCGACGTGACCCCGTACTCGGCCTACGGCACGGCCGCCTCCCGCTCGATGGCTCTCGGCGGCGGCTCGGCGGTTGTCGCCGGACGCGAGTTGGCTGGGCGGATCCGGGCGATCGCCGCCGACATGCTGGAGGCCAACCCTGCCGACCTGACCCTCGACGCCGGGAAGGTCACCGTGGCCGGCACCGCCTCCTCGGTGCCGCTGGCCGAGGTGGCTGCGGCGGCCCACCGCGGGTTCCGGCTGCCGGAGGGCCAGGCGCCCGGACTCACCGCCTCATACATCTATGACCCGCCCAGCCCCACGTTCTCCTTCTGCACCCACGCTTGCGCCGTGGCCGTCGACCCGGATCTGGGCAGCGTCGAGATCTGCGACTACGTCGTCGTGCTGGACTGCGGCACGGTGGTGAACCCTCAGGTCGTGCGGGGCCAGGTGCACGGCGGGGCCGCGCAGGGCATCGGGGCGGCGCTCAGCGAGGAGATCGTCTACGACGCTTGGGGCCAGCCCCGCACGACGACGCTCATGGACTACCTCGTGCCGACCCCCGACTTGCTGCCGAACTTCACCGTCGAGCACCAACAGACGCCCTCGCCGCACACCCCCGGCGGCATGAAGGGCATGGGCGAGGGCGGAACCAACGCGGCGTTCTCCTGCGTCCTCAACGCCGTGCTGGACGCTCTCGCCGGAGCCGGGATCAGCGGCCAGACGCTCGCCACCCCGCTCTCACCCGAACGCATCTGGCAAGCACTGGCATCTCCCTCGAACAAGTCTGACTGATCGACATATGAATGGT
>JAPONU010000588.1 GCA_026713745.1 bacterium | reverse complement strand
GCGGATCTTCTCGTTGGCCGCCGGATCGGCCAGGCCGGCCACCAGCGCCCGCTCCTCCAAGACCGCCTTGAGTTGTTCGCCGATCTCGCCCTCGATGATCTCGTCCATGTAGGCCAGGTGCGCCGGGTCGGCGTCGGCGCGGATGGCGTCGAGGAGCAGCTGCTGCAGAGACGTACCGATGTGCGAGTCGCCCAACACGTCGTAGACCTGATCGCCGTAGACGCCGCGCTGCTGCTCGATCTTCTCGAACAGCCGGGTGAAGACCTTGCCCTCCCTGGTCTCGTGAGCGACGAGGTTCCACAGGTGACAGGGCCGCTGCTGGCCGATGCGGTGGATTCGGCCGAACCGCTGCTCGATGCGGTTGGGGTTCCACGGCAGGTCGTAGTTGACCATCATGTTGGCGACCTGCAGGTTCACGCCCTCGCCGGCGGCATCGGTGGCCACGAGGACCTGCACCGTCGGGTCCACCCGGAACCGCTCCTGCAACTCCCGGCGATCGTGGCGCTTGACGCCTCCGTGGATGGTGATCACCGCCTCCGGGCGACCCAACTCGGCCCGGATCCTGTCGGCGACGTAGTCCAGCGTGTCGCGGTGCTCGGAGAACACGATGAGCTTGCGATGGCCCCTCGGCGCCGGAGAGTCGTCGGTTGAGCCGGAGGCTTCGGCGCCGCCGGAGCCGTTGGCGCGGAGGGCGCGGTCGAAGTCACCCTTTCGCAGCAGGTCGCGGAGTTCGGTCCACTTGGTGTCGGTTCCACTGGACCGGACCTCCTCGGCCAGCGCCACCAACCCTGCCAACTCCTGAACCTCGGCCTCGAGCTCTTCGGCGGTGGCCGCGGCAGTCGCCGAGTCGATGAAGACGTTCGCCAGTTCCTCGAACTCGGCGGCGCCGTACTCGTCGGAATCGAATTCCTCCAAGTCGGAGAGCCGGACACCCGGAGGCAGGCTGACGACCGGCACCGGCTCGCCCGTGGCGGCGAGACGGCGCAACTCAGCGGCCTGGGCGTCGAGACGTTCCCGGCGGCGGCGCAACGAGTGATAGATGGCGGCCGGGGAGGATGCCAGGCGTCGCTGCAGACCGGCGAGGGCGAATCCGATGATGATCCCCCGCCGGCGGTCGGCGGCGTCGGAGTCCGCCATGTCCGCTGCCTTGGCCATGCCCGTGCGCACGTAGTTGGTGACCGCCCCGTACAACTCGGTCTCCGGCTCGGACAATTCGAACTTGGCACTGTGGGCGAAGCGCTGCGGGAAGAGACGCTTGCCCTCGAACGTACGGAGGTTCTCCTTGACCAACCGGCGCATCACGTCGCTCGCATCCGGCACCGGGCGACCGCGGAGTCGGCCGGCGAACCGGTCCGGGTGCACGAGTGACAGGAACGCCAGAAAGTCCTCGTTCTTGCCGTTGTGCGGCGTGGCCGTCAGCAACAGGAAATGCCGGGTGCGATCGCGCAGCAACTCGCCGAGGGCGAACCGCTTGGTGCGCTTCAACTCGGCGCCGTAGCTGTGCGCGGCCATCTTGTGCGCCTCGTCGACGATCACCAGATCCCACTCCACGGCGCGCAGACGGGCCTGCAGGTCCTCGGCGCGGGCCAATTGATCGAGGCGGGCGATGAGCAGGTTCTTCTCGGCGAACGGGTTGCCGGTGTATGACGCCTCCACCGTCGCCCGCGACAGCACCTCGAAACGCAATCCGAACCGGTCGGCCAACTCGTCCTGCCACTGCTCCACCAGGCCGCCCGGCGCCACGATCAGGCAGCGCTCCACGTCGCCGCGCAGCATCAACTCCCGGATCAGAAGCCCCGACATGATCGTCTTGCCCGCACCGGGGTCATCGGCCAGCACGAACCGCACCGGCCGCTGCGGCAGCAGCCGGTTGTACACGGCGTCGATCTGATGCGGATACGGCTCGATACTCGACGTGTCCACCGCCGCGAAGGGGTCAGCCAAGTGGGCGAACCGCATCCGGCGCGCCTCCGACGCCAAGCGGAACAACTCCCCGTCAGCATCGAAGCTCCAGCGAGAAGTCGGCGCCGGGGCGAGAACAGCCAGATCCATCGCCGAGATCAGTCGCTCGCCCAGCCCGCCATCGGCGGTCCGATACGTGAGCGTTGCCGAATCAGGCCCATGAACCTGCAGCGCCACCACCGTCACCGCAGCATTCGGCACCACCCCCGCCAAGCGGGCGCCGGCGGCGAGATCGGAGAACGCCAGCGGCGTGTTGTTGGTCGCCTCCGGCGATGGACTCACGCTGCTCGCACCTCCAGTCTCTTCGCACGCATCACAGCCCGGTGCGAGCGTAGATGGCGCATGAGCAGGCGGCGGCCGCAACGTCGGCCGATCCGCCGCCGGGTTCGGCAGGCGAGGGCCACCCCGCTGCGGCGACCACAGGGCAAATGCCCATCGTGGTGCCCGGCCCGCAGGCGACCGATCCACGCAGGCATGCGCGGCACACGACGACAAGGCGCGCTGAGGCGCCGCGCCATAGGGTGAGGTCATGCACGATCCCCGCAGTGTGCTGGCGGAGTTGGAGTCGCTGGGCACGGCCCAGAACCGGAAGGTCTACGCCCGCCACGGCGTGGGTGAGCCGATGTTCGGGGTGAGCTTCGCCCACCTCCGCAAGCTCGCCAAGAAGCTGCGGCACGACCACGACTTGGCGCGGGCACTGTGGGCGAGCGGTAACCACGACGCGCGTGTCCTGGCCTTGTCGGTGGCCGACCCGGCGCAGGCGGACCCCGGCGAGATCGAGACGTGGGCCGGCGAAGTGGACAACTACGTCCTCATCGACGAGTTCTCGGCGTTCGTGGCGGCCACGCCCCACTTCGTCGCCTTCGCTGACGACTGGACCGAGCGCGACGGTGAATGGATCGCTTCCGCCGGTTGGAGCCTGGTGGCTCAGCAGGCGCTGCGGGACAACGAACTGCCCGAGGGGTACTTCGAGGAGCGCCTGGCCACCATCGAGTCCCGCATCGGCACCGCGGCCAACCGCGTGCGGCACTGCATGAACGGAGCCCTCATCGCCATCGGCGGTCGCAACGAGGCGCTCCGAGCACGCGCCACCGACGCAGCCGGACGCATCGGCCCGGTGGTCGTGGACCACGGCGAGACCTCCTGCAAGACGCCCGAGGCGATCCCCTACATCGACCGCATGTGGGCCCGGCGGGACAAGAGATCGGCGTAGGCCTCCCCCGGGCGACGGGCGGTCCGGGCTCGCCGCGTGGCGGAGGGACCAAACCTCCATCGTGCATGGATCCCGGCCTACGCCGGGATGACGGGTCCGGGGATCACAGCCCTATCACGGGCCTGGGGCCACAGCCGGCAGCAAGCATCGATCCCGGCCTTCGCCGGGATGACGGGTCTGGATCCGAGCTTGGCTCAGACGTCCATCAGCGCCTTGCGCTGGCCCCCGTCGAGGAGGATGTGCGCGCCGTTGACGTAGCCGCCGCGCTCCGACGCCAGGAAGATCACCACGTCCGCCACCTGTTGGGCCGTGCAGATCGTCCCGAGGGGCAGGCTGTCGATGGTGATCTCGTGGGCGCGCTCTGCGCTGATCTTCTTGTCGCGGGCCATCGCCTCCTCCAGGTAATCCCAGCGCGTGGTCGCCACCGGTCCGGGGTTCACGGTGTTGCAGCGGATGCCGATGCGGCCGTACTGCTCGGCCACCGAGGAGGCGAAGTTGATGTCGGCGGCGTTGGCGGCACCCGCCGTCATCTCCCAGTACGAGGGCTTGATGCCGTCATTGCCGACGACCATGATGATCGCTCCGCCGCCCCGGGCCCGCAGGTGCGGCACCGCGGCGCGCACGGTCCGGACGTGGCCCATGAACTTGAGTTGCAGGCTGGCGTTCCACTGGTCGTCGGTCAGCTCCTCGAGCAGCCCGCCGGGCGAGCTGCCGGCGTTCGGCACGCAGATGTCGAGCCCCCCGAACGCCTCGGCGGCGGCGTTCACGACACGGTCGGCGTCCTCGCTGCTGCGCATGTCGCCCACGAGCGGGAGGCAGCGCCTGCCGCTGGCTTCGGAGATCTCCGCCGCCACCTCCTCCAGCAACTCCTTGCCCCGCGCCACGATGGCGACGTCGCAACCCTCGGCGGCGAGACCTTCGGCCACCGCCTTGCCGATTCCCATGCTCCCGCCGGTCACAATGGCGGCCTTGCCGGTCAGTTGTAGATCCACGGCGGCTCTCCTTCTGTCTGGCACGAGGCCATCCGATACATGATGAGGTGCGTGGGGACTAGGCGCTGCTCCACCGGGTCGACCGCCAAGGCGAGTCCCTCGAGGGTGTAGGCGCCCAACAGGGCGGGGGCATCGTCGCCACCGAAGACCACGAGAGTCACCTCGCTCTCACCGTCCACGGTCACCCACGCCCGCCCGTAGTCCATATCCACGCGTCGCCCATCGGCCAGTAGGAATCTGCGCCTGCCTATTGGCCGGACCCCCAGGTTGCGCAGCAGGTCGCCGGGCAGCGTGGTGTAGGCAGCGCCGGTGTCGACGGTCGCCTCGATTTCTGCCGCCTCTGAGCTATCCATCGCGGAGATCCGCAGCGGCCAGTTGAACGTTCCCACACCGAGATGTTACCCGGCCACGCCGACGCCGAGCCTCGGTGAACGACGAGCAGTCGGCGATGACCGAGGGCACGGCGCGGGGTCGGTGTGGTGGCCAGGGCGGTGGGTGCCCTCAGCGGCGGAGAGACGGGTTGACGGCATCCCCTACGCCTACCAGCACGTCCACCCCAAGCCGGGTGCCCTCAGCGTCGGAGGGGTTGGTTGACGATGCCGACGGCGCCGATTGCTCCGGTGCGGCGACCCGACGGGCCGCGCGACTTGTTGCGAGCCTTCCCGTTGCGGGATCCCGGTGGTGGCCGGTTGGAAGGGATTTCGAGGTGGACCTTGCCGTCGGGATCGCGGACGAGTTCGGCGCCGAGTTCGTGGATCTGCTTGTGGTGGCAGTCGCTGCAGGGGCGGTCATGGGCGACTCCCATGCCTCTCGCCGACCCGGATCATGCTCCGAGGCGACAGCACCGGCAGAACCATCACCGGCCACAGCAGCCGGGGGCGTCAGGTCCGAGAAGAGGTTCAGGTCGGTCATCGGTGGCTCCCCCAGGGAACGCGTCGCCGTCGGGTTCGGGCCGGCGGGGCCGACGAGCCGGTTGGGGAAGCTCGACCCCCGCAACAGCAGGGGTCAGTGACCGGTACCCGTACTCTACACGATCCCTGTGATAGTCACAACATTTGTTCGTAATATTGGGAAATATATTTACAATACCCGAAGATTGCCAGCCACATCGGCCAGGCATCGATCCACGAGCGTGATCGCCCATCGGCCGAGCGGCCGCTGCCGACCGGGTGGTTCCCCCTCGGCCACGTCGCTATCAGCCGGCGTGCCTTCATCTGCCACCCGTTGGAGCTGGACTCGTGCAGCGGACAGAGCGTCCTCGATGCGGATCGCCGCACCAGCAGCATTCAGTTCTGCAGTGTTATGTGGAGTTATGTGGCATTTGTCCATCAATGGGGTCTATACTGGCAATAGTGACAAATTATTCATATCCCCCATTTCATCCTTCGACGGCTGATCGGCCGCTTGTGATGAGCCGTGGGGAATTCGCCTCGGCGTTCCCGAGCGAGAGTCACTACGTCGAGTGGAAAACCGGGTCCAGCCGACCGGAGATCCAGAAGGCAGTCGTTGCGTTCTCCAATGCCGACGGTGGTGTCGTCATGCTCGGCGTCAATGACAAGGGCACGATCACTGGCAAACCTCTCGACGAGGGTCTCAAGAAGAAGATATGGGAGATCATTCAGGAGATCGAATCGCCCGGATCTGTCGAGTTGCACAGTCTCAGAGTTGAAGAGAGCTACGTAACCGTCATATCTGTGGCCGAGCGTCTCGACGCCGTCGCGCAAACATCTGACGGGACGCTGGTCATCCGCCGCGGCAAGCAGAATTTGCCTTTGAAGGGCGGGGCTTTTGTGGGGCTGGTCTCGCAGCGACAGCAAGAGAGCTTCGACAGCAGTCCCTCACGATGGTCGCTTCCCGACGCCGACCCCAGTCTCCTCGCACAAGTCTGCGAAGCGTTCGAGTTCGACCCGGGGCTGAACAGTCAGGACACCGCCGATGCGCTGGAGGAGCGCGGCATGGTCGTGCGCGCAGCGGGCAACGCCATGCTGACCAAAGCAGGTGCTCTGTTCCTCGTACCGACAGCACCGAGAGAGTTCGGCAAGTGCTTCGTCGAGGTGTTTCGTTTCCCGGAGGGCGCGACGGAGCATGACCAACGCACGGTATTCGACGGCACGCCGGCGCAACAGGTCGATGCCGCCACTGCAAGGATCGATGAAGAACTGGGGTTCGATCTAGTGGTCGTGGGACTGAACCGTCACGAGTTGAAGCGCCTCCCGGTCAAGGCACTCAGAGAGGTTGTCGCCAATGCCGTCGCTCACCGGGACTACCAGCTCTCAGGTTCAGCCGTTGAAGTCCACATCACCCCACGGGAGGTCCTCGTAACGTCACCGGGCGGCTTCATCAACCCCGTGACCAGCGAGAACCTCCGCAATGCCCATGCCGCCCGGAACCGGCACGTGATCCAAGCTCTGCGGGCTTTCAATCTGGCCGAGGACGCCGGGCGAGGGATCCGAGTCATCCTCGACGAGATGGCCGCGGATCTTCGCACCGAGCCGACCTTCACAGAGGAGCCGCCGGGGCACGTCACGGTGCGACTGCCCGTCGAGAGCCCGGTGTCGCCCGAGGAGCGTGGCTGGGTCCGCGAGCAGGAAGCCCGCGCCACGTTGCGACCGGAGGATCGACGTGTCCTGATCGAGGCCGCTCGGGGCATGGAACTCACGAACTCTGCCGTCCGCTCCCTGCTGGGAATCGACAGCGCTCCAGCGCGCCAGAGCCTCCAGCGCTTGCGCGACGCGGGGATTCTCGAGCAAATCGGCGAGCGAGGCGGCGCTCGCTACCGGATCGCACCGAGCATCCAGCGATCCGCTGGGATCAGACTGGATTTCACGGAGATGCCGTCGATCGTCCTCAACATGGCCGCTCATGGGCCCATCACGAACTCAACCCTGCGGAACCGACTGGGCCTGTCTCGTCAAGAGGCCGTTGCTCTTCTCCGGGCCCTAACCAAGAATGGCCTCCTCGAGATGCACGGCTCCAGACGTGGGTCCCACTACGTGTTGTCCGGATCGGCAAGAGCCGAGCGGGACAGGTCTCGCTAACTATTCGCGGCGGTTCCGACAGTTTGTGGAGTTATGTGGTGTTTATTCATTTCTGGGATCACCACCGCCGAGAGTCACAAAACCCGCATAACTCCACATAACGCCGCCGGGACCGCCACCGGAGTCGCGAGTACTGGAAACGCGGGCGCACGGCGGGAGCAGCGGTCTGGTTCACGGAGAGTTCCTGCACTACTTCGAGGGTGTCCGGGCGGGAAGCGCTCTGAGCCTGGCGAGCACGGGGCGACTCAGCCGGCCGATTCCTCTCGCCGAGTTGCGTTCGAGGCCGAAGGGGTTCCGTCCCCCGCAGAGTTTTTGCTACGTCGACACCGAGACCGGCAAGCGACTTCTGCAGTTGGCGGCGTAGTCAACGGACAGGACGTCCCGCGGTCCCCAGGCGCCGGCTGCTACCCGGCTCAGGAAGTCGGCGATGAGGGTGTTGACGAGGTCGGGCTCCTCGATGTTCAGCGTGTGGCCCGACTTCGCAAGGACGGCCAGCCCGGCCGTCGAGATCACCCTCTTCAGCCACGTGCTCGTCTCCAGGCAGCCGTCGTCCTCGTCGCCGGGCAGGATGAGCGTCGGCGCTGCGATCGCCGCCAGTTCGGCCTCCAGGGCGTAGAGCGACGGCCTCCCCCGCTGCACGCCGCGCATCGTGGCGGCCGAGCGCCCCCGCGAGTGTTCTCGTTGGTAGACGTCCGTCCGGCCAAGTGCGAGTTGCGCGACGACGTGAGGGGCTCGCTGAACAAGCGGGTGCGGCTGATCTCTCCGTGCAAGCCGCCGGGGTTGGTGACTCGGAGGCGGTCGGGGTAGGCCTCGATGCGCACCTGAGCGCCGTGGGCGAGATGATCCTGCCAAATCATTCATGCCGCGACGGATCTTCAAGGATATGCTGGCTGGATGCCGTTGGTGGGCTTGCGGCTCGCCGATGTCGGTACGCAACGCCTCGACGACCTCTGGCTGCGCGGCGCCCTGCCCGAGTCGTGTGTCGCCGCAACCGACGAAGCATCGAACCGCTGGCGCGACGACTACATCTCGACATTCCTCGAGCGCGACCTGGCCAATCTGGGATTCCGGTTTCCGGCCACGACGATGCGGAGATTCTGGACGATGCTGGCCCACTACCACGGCCAGACCTGGAACGGCGCCCGAATCGCCCGCTCTATCGACGTGTCGGAGTCAACGGTCAGGCGGTACATCGACGCGCTCACCGATGCCCTGGTTGTTCGTCAACTGCCGCCCTGGTTCGCCAACGTCTCAAAGCGCCAGGTCAAGTCGCCCCGGGTCTACATCCGAGATTCGGGCGTGCTGCACCGCCTTCTGGGCATCGCCGGCATGCTCGACCTCGAGCGCTCCCCGATGCTCGGCGCCAGCTGGGAGGGCATGATCGTCGAACAGCTCCTGGCCAGATTCGCCCCCACCAGTCCGTCCTACTGGTCGACCCACGGAGGCGCCGAACTCGACCTGCGCCTGGAGATCGATGGACGACTTCTGGGGTTCGAGATCAAGCGCACCACCCGGCCATCGGTGTCCAAGTCGATGCACAGCGCCACAGCCGATCTCGACCTCGACCATCTGTTCGTCGTTCACGCCGGCCCCCACCGGTTCCCCCTCAACGAGCGCGTCACCGCCATCAGTGCCGTCGAACTCCTGACAGCAACAAACCCGCTCGCCGGCCCGTGAGCGACCAAGTGCGAGTGCGCGACGACGCGAGGGGGCTCGCTGAACAAGCGGGTGCGGCAGCAGCCACCTCCGCCAGCGCTGCCTAGGAGAAGCCGGTGATGGCTCCCGGGTCGGCGCGGGGGTCCCGTGGTCCCCAGGCGCCGGCCACCACCTGGCTCAGGAAGTCGGCAATGAGAGTGTTCACGAGGTCGGGCTCCTCGATGTTCAGTGTGTGGCCCGACTTCGCAAGGACGGCCAGGCCGGCCGTCGGGATCGCCCTCTTCAACCACACGCTCGTCTCCAGGCAGCCGTCATCCTCGTCGCCGGCCAGAACGAGCACGGGGGCCGTGATCGCTGCGAGTTCGGCCTCCAGTGCGTACAACGACGGCCTCCCCCGCTGCACGCCGCGCATCGTGGCGGCCGAGCCCTCCGCCGAATGCTCGCTCACCCAGTCGGTGTACTCCCGCCAGGCGCGGGGATCCTTGTTCCGGAGTTGCACCCGCGACGGCCCGGACATGTACTGCCGGGCGAAGGCACCGATTCCCGCGGTCTCGATCACCTCGGCGATGGCATCGCACTCGCCGCGGAAACGCTCCACCTCGTGCGGGCGCGCTCCGTAGCCCGTGCCCGCCGCGACCACCGACCGGACGCGCCCCGGATGCGCCATGGCGAGGTGCAGCCCGCAGAAACCCCCCATGGAGATCCCGACCACGTGCGCCTGCCCGACGGAATGAGCGTCCAGAACGGCGATGGCGTCGTCGACGGCGTGCTGCTGGGAGTACACAGCGGGGTCGGCGGGAACCTCCGACGGCGGATAGCCCCGAGCGCCGTAGGTGATGCAGCGGTGGCTCCGCGAGAATCGCCGCATCTGCGGTTCCCAGGTGCGATGGTCGCCCGCGAACTCGTGGATGAAGAGGATCGGCTCGCCGCTCCCCACCGACTCGGTGTGCAACGTCACGCCGTCGGGGGTCGTAACCGCCTCGGTAGACATCTCCAAGGCAGCTTCCATCTCCATCACCCCCGTCGTCGGGCACCACTGGTAGGTCATCTATGGTGAACGACGTGACCGACGGGCGCAACCGACCGCCGGCCGGGCCGGGCCGGCACGACGGGATCGCCGAGTTCGTGATGTCGTCCGAGCGGCGCCGCAACGCGGTCGACAGCGCCTTCCTGGACCGGTTGAACGCGTCCATCAGCGATGCCGAGGACCGCGGCTGCGCCGTTGTGGTGTTCCGCTCGACGCTGCCAGGGGTGTTCAGCTCCGGCGCCGATCTCACGCTCCCGGACGCCGAGCGGGCCGACGTGTCCGATGGCCTCTACGCCACCTACCAGCGGATGCTCCGCTCACCGGTCATCTTCGTGGCCGACGTGGCGGGCGCCGCCGTGGGCGGGGGCGCCCAGCTCTGCCTCGCCTCCGACATCTGCATGGTCACTCCGGATGCCTGGTTCCGCTTCGCCGGCGTCGGCCATGGGTTGGCCGTCAGCGCCTGGGCCCTGGTGAGCACCGTCGGGCGCCACGCGGCGGCCGACATGTGCCTGACGATGCGCAAGGTGGACGCCGCCGAAGCCATCCGCCTGGGGCTGGCGACACCGCGGCGGGACGAACTCGTCGCCGAGATCGCCGGGACCGACCCGGCGGCTCGCCGGCGGCTCAAGGAACTCCTCACCGCGGAAGTGCACGAGCCGCTGCAGCGGGAACGGAGGGGAAACCGTGACAACTGGACCGGGAGCATCGAAGGCCTCCGCCGGTAGGGATGGGCTGAGTCATCGGTCCGTAGAGCCTGTCGACAGCGCCACGGCGCGCGCCTGGCGGATGCACGATCCGACCCTCCCGCCGGCGCCCGACCGCCGCGAACTCTCGCGCCGGCTCCGGCGCGGCTCGATCCCGCGGGCACTCCGGCGGCGTTCTCAGGCCACAGCGACGAACGCCAGGATCGGTGTGGACGGTGAGCACGTCGGGCTGCGCGAGCTGTACAGCCAGACCGGAGTCCTGGCGGCGACGCTTGCCCGCAAGGGCGTGGATCGGGCGCGCCCAACACTCCTGGCCGCCCCGACGTCGCTGGACTTCATCAGGTGCTACCTGGCGCTGCTGGCCGTGCGCTCCCCCGTCGTGCTCGCCAACCCGTCGGCCACGGCAGCCGAACTCGAGGCGCAGATCGCCGCCGCGACGGTGTCGGCGGCGATCACGGGCGGTGAGGCCACCGACACGCTCGCCGGCCTCACCGCCGGCACGTCCGTGGCGCACTGGCCGATCGCCGGTCTGGACTACAGCGGTGGCGGCACCGTTCCGCACGCGCACCTTCCCCGCTCGGCCGACGTGGCGATCCACGCGTTCACCTCGGGAACGACGGGCGCGCCCAAGTTGGCGCCGCTGCGCCACGGTGACGTGCAGGCCTCCATCCGCAGCGCCATGGCGGCGTGGCGCTGGCGCCCCAACGACGTCGTGGTCCACGCCCTGCCGATGTACCACCAGCACGGGCTCGGCGCCCTGCACGCCGCCGTGCTCTCCGGGTCGTCGCTCCATTGCCTCTCACGGTTCGACCCCGAGCGATTGGTGCAGGAGGCGCAGCGGCGCCGGGCCTCGGTCATCTTCGCCGTGCCCGCCATGTGGGAACGCATCGTGGGCACCCACACCACCATCGACGCCCCCGGTCTGCGCCTGGCCATCTCCGGCTCGGCACCGCTCCCGGCCGCGCTGTTCGAACGAATCAACGATGTCCTCGGCATGCCCCCACTGGAGCGCTACGGGACGACCGAGTCGGGACTGAACGTCTCGAACCTCTACGACGGCCCCCGCCACCCCGGTGGCGTGGGATTCCCGCTCCCCGGCGTCGAGGTCTCCATCGACGGCAACACCGGCGAACTCTCGGTGCGCGGCCCGCAGGTCTTCAGCGGCTACGCGGGCCGCGCCCCTCTCGGAGACGGCGAATGGTTCGCCACCGGCGATCAGGCTGAAGTAGACCCGGCCACGGGAGCGGTCACCATCACGGGACGCCTCAAGGACATCATCATCACCGGCGGGATGAACGTTCACCCCCGGGAAGTGGAAGACGTCCTGGCCGCTCACCCCGCCGTCGACGGCGTGGCCGTGGCGGGGGTCCCGTCGACCCGATGGGGCGAGGAGGTCACCGCCTTCGTGGTCAGCGCCCGGGGATTCACCGAGGAGGAGCTGCGGCGCTGGTGTCGCCTGCGACTGAGCGGCTTCAAGGTGCCGAAACGCTTCCATGCCATCGAGGAGCTCCCCCGGAACCCCATGGGGAAGGTCCTCAGAAGCGAACTCAGCGGGCGCGGCGGTGCGCTGCGGGCACACCGCACCGGCGGCGGCCCGGGCGAGGAGTGACGCATCGAAGGTGGTCGGAGCGCTCCCGGCCACCGCCCG
>JAPONU010000587.1 GCA_026713745.1 bacterium | reverse complement strand
TCCCTGGCGATGGGCGTGGTGGCCGTGCTGGCCGAGCATCCCGTCGAGTCGCTGTCGCCCGGCGACGTGTTGATCACCAACGACCCGTACAAGACCTGCGGGCAACTCCTCGACGTGACGGTCATGACGCCGGTGTTCCGCGGCGGTCGGATCATCGCCTTCTTCTGCTCGACGATTCACCATTCCGACGTCGGCGGCTACGGCATCGGCGCCGGCGGGCGGGACGTGTTCGAGGAAGGGCTCTGGATCCCCATCTGCAAGCTCATGGTGGCGGGCGAGCGCAACACCGACGTCTGGAACTTCATCCTGTCCAACGTGCGCACCCCGGACCACGTGGCCGGCGACCTGCACGCCCAGATGGCCTCGGCCGCCGTGGGGGCCGAGCGCCTGCAGACGCTCTGTGACGCCTGGGACCTCGACGACATCGACGATCTGGCCGACGAGATCATCGAGCGCTCCGAGGAGGCCACGCGGGAGAGCATCCGTGCCCTGCCGGCGGGCGAGCACCGTGCCGAGGCTCTCCTGGACCTCGCCGACGGTTCGCTCGTGCAGATCCAGTGCAAGGTGTCCGTCGATCCCACCGCGGGCGAGATCCTGGTGTCCTACGAGGGTTCCTCCGAGGCGAGCCCGTGGGGCATCAACGTGGTGCGCAACTACACCCACGCCTACACCACGTTCACCGTCCGCTCGATGTTGAATCCCGAGATTCCCAACAACCACGGCAGCCTGGAGCCGATCCGCTTGGCCGCCCCCGAGGGGTCGATCGTGAACGCCGTGTCACCGCAACCCTGCACGGCTCGCCACGTTGTGGGCATGTTCCTGCCGAACGCGCTGCTGAAGGCGCTGGCACCCCTGAAGCCCTCACAGGCCATGGCCGAGGGCTCGGGCGCGGTCTGGACCATGCAGGTCAGTGGCTCCCACCCCGACGGGAACCCCTTCATCACCGCCATGTTCACCTACGCCGGCGGTGTGGGGGGACGGGCCACCAAGCCCGGGCTGTCGGCCTGCTCGTATCCCACGGGTGTGGCGGCGGTGCCGGTGGAGGTCGTGGAGGCCTCGGCCCCCATCCGCTTCCTGCGCAAGGAGCTGCGGGTGGGATCCGGCGGCGCCGGTCGCCAGCCGGGCGGCGAAGGCCAGACCATCGAGTTCCTGGTCGACACCGACCGGGAATGGCAGCTGAACGCCGTGACCAGCCGGCTGACCGCGGCACCTCAAGGACTCGACGGCGGCGAGCCCGGCGCGGGGGGTCGCTTCTGCGTGAACGGTGAACCGGTCACCACGCAGGCCCGCCTTCGTCTCGGACCCGCCGACGTTGTCTGTCTGGACCTCCCCGGCGGGGGCGGTTACGGCCCGCCCGCTGAGGAGGTCACCGACTCGGACAACGGGGGCACCCCGGGCTGAATCTGGCGCCCGAATCGATGCGATGTATGTATAGTTGGGTGTATGCCCAGGATGCAGGTGTACCTTCCCGAGGATCTCTATGCCGAGTTGAAGGCCGAGGGGCTTCCCGCATCGGAGTTGCTGCAGGAGGCGGTGCGTGTCGAGCTCAAGCGAAGGCGGCTGGTCCGGGAGGGCGAGAAGTACCTGGACGAGTTGCTGGCCGAAGTCGGCACCCCGGATGCCGCCGAGACGGCCTGGGCGCAAGATCTCGCAAGACGGCTGGCCCGCCGCGCCGACCGGACGGCCGTCTGAGTGGTGTTGGTTCTCGACTCCGGCGCGATCTCGTTC
>JAPONU010000586.1 GCA_026713745.1 bacterium | reverse complement strand
GCGGTCCCAGCCTCCGTCGAGGACGACCACGTGGTCGAATTCCAACCCCTTGGCTCGGTGCGCGGTCAAGAGCAGCAACCCGTTCTGGCGGCGCCGGGCGTCGCGGGCCCACTCGGCCAGCCACTCGATGAACGATGCCGCCGGCACGTCGGCGGTGGCGGTCTCGGTGTCGTGTTCCTCCACAGCTTGCCGGAGCAACTCGATCCAGGGGCCGGAGGGCCGCCTGTCCAGCCAGTCCTTCACGTCGGCGCTGCGGAGCATTCCCGGGCCACGCTCTCGGACCCAGTTGACCAGGGCCTGCGTCTCGCGCAAGTGCCACAGGTTCAGGTTTTCCTCGTTGGCCGTCTGTACCGGGATCCCGTCGCGCTCGCAGACGGTTCGAACAGGTTCGAGGTAGCTCCACTCGCGGGCGATCACCGCGCACTTCGACCAGTCCCAAGCCGGGTCGAGGCTCGACAGCCGCTCCAGTTCGGCCACCGCAGCCTGAGCCTGAGAAATGGCACTGCTGTCTGCGATCCGCAGGACCTGGACTTTGCCCCCGGCGACCGGGTCGCGCTCGGCCCACCGGCCGCCGGCGGGGGCCTTGGCTCGCTCCCGGTTGATCCGGATCGGATTGTCGGCCTTCATCCGGTCATGCGCCGGGCCGATCACCGCGTTGGCGGCGTCGATGATGTGGCGGGTCGAGCGGTAGTTGTCGGTGAGGTAGGCCGGCTTGGCGTTGTAGTCCTGCTCGAACCGGCGGATGAACTCCACCGAGGACCCGTTGAAGGAGTAGATGTTCTGGTCGTCGTCGCCGACGGCGAACAGGCTGAGGCGGGAGTCCTCCTCGGTGAGGGTCCTGCCGGCCAGCGCCGAGATGAGGTCGTACTGGTCGCCGGCGATGTCCTGGTACTCGTCGACGAGGATCCACCGGAACCCTGCCAGCAGGCGCCCCCGCGTCTCCTCGGCTTCTTCGGATTCGAGCCCCTCGCCGCGCAGCAGGGCGGTCGCCTCGCGGAGGACCTCCCTGAGTCGCTTGGCGAGATCTCCGTCGGGATCTCGATTGGCCTGGCCCGAGAAGCTGGCGCCGACGAGTCGCATGGCGAGGGCGTGGCAGGTGAACACCATCACGCCGCGGGCGTCGTCGCCGATCAGGTCTCGCAGCCGGCGGCGGATCTCGGCGGCGGCATGGCGGTTGTAGGCCAGCGCCACGATGCCTCCGGGGTCCTCACGCCGGGCACGGATCAGGTAGGCGATGCGGTGCACCAGCACCCGGGTCTTGCCCGAGCCGGGCCCGGCCAGCACCAGCACGTTCGTGGTCTCGCGGTCGTCGGCCACCAGTGCCCGCTGCTTGGGGTTGTTGAGGCTCTCGACGATCTTGTTCCACGATTCGGGCGTGGTCTGGCGGCCGAGCTCCCTTCTCTGGTCGGGGAGCCACCGCCGAAGGAACTCGTCCTCGCCCAGAGTGAAGTAGTCGATCGACAGCTGCAGCGCATGAGCGACGTTGCCGAGGCCCCGCTCGGCGAACTCCGCCATCACATGGATCTGGCGCACAGTGGCGTCGTAGTGCAGCGCGAGAGACTTGTAGTCGGACTGCTTGAACCCGCGCTGGTCGCGATCCAGGACGATGGTCATGGCCGGACGGAACACGGTGAGTCCGCGGTTGAGCCGGACGACCTCCTGCTCGTGCAGCCACAGCAGGGCCCGCTCCGTCAGCCTGTGCAGCTTGCGTTCGTCTCCGTTCCGGCTCAGCAGCGTTAGATCGCTCTCGATGGCGCGGGTCAACTTCCCGAGAGTCGTGCGGACGAGCAGGTCGCTGCCCCGTCTGCCTGGTGTGTTCTGCTCCAGCAAGTGGTCAAGCAGCCGTGAAGCGCCATTGCGGCGGCGCTCGGCGTCACGGCGCAGCAAGGACCATTCGAGATTGAGGGTCAGACGGATGCTGTCCGCGTCGTGCTTGCGCAGCGTGAGGCTGCCGCCGCCGTCGCCGCTTCGCCCGTCACGGGCGATGCTCTGGATCGTGCGGGTCACGTGCTCGGGTCGGACCTGGGGGTGGCCGGCGTTCTTCAGTTGCTGGGAGGCGACGCGCAGGTTCAGCGGCGCCGACTCACCGACCGCCAGGTCGGGGGCCGCCTCCTGCATCCACTCGATCAGTTGCCTCTCGAGTTCGTTCGCCTCGGCTAGTCGACCGCGTGACGGGTTTCGCACACCGACGTGGACAAACGCCGTCAGCTCGGTGTCATTGCCGGCGATCCCGAATCGCTCCAGGTCATAGAGCGCTCCCCGCACCCCCTCGGGGGTAAGCCCGGACGCCATCATCAACATGTCCGTGGAGATGCTCTCGTCGGGGTTCGCGTCGATCAACACCTCGGCGATTGTCGTCAGGCAACGCCGGTAACCCTCGTCGATGGGCTTGTCCCGGAGTCTTTGCCGGACCTCCTCGACGGAGCTGACGCGCAGCGAGGACGGGAAGATCCGCACATGGTTCTCGTTGCGGCGCAGCAGTTGCGCCTCCTCGAGCCAGGCCACCGCCGTGCGGACTCGCGTGTCGTCGGTGGTTGAGTCCCGTCTGACGTCCTTGTCCTCGTCCGCGATGAGGACCTCGCCGGAACTGGCCACGACCTCACCCCCGCAGCGGTAGCGACGGTTCAGATTGCGCAGCGCTCTCAGCACGCCGTGGATCTCGCGCCGGCTGAGCCGGGAGCGTGCCGACATGCCGAACTGCCGCTCCACGTCGTCGGGGTCGTAGAGCAGCACGCAGTGCGCCTGCTGCTGGTCCCTGCCGGCGCGGCCGGCCTCCTGCAGGTAGTTCTCCAGCGACGAGGGGATGTCGGCGTGGATCACCAGCCGCACGTCGGGCTTGTCGATGCCCATCCCGAACGCGTTCGTGGCGGCGATCACCCGCAACTCGCCGTCGATGAAGCTCTGCTGGATGTTCTTCTTCTCCTCCGGCTGCAGCCCGGCGTGGAAGCGATCGGCGTCGATGTCGACGGCGGTGAGGAACGAAGCGACCTCCTCGGTCCGCCGCCGCGTCGCGCAGTACACGATCGCACCGCCTTCCGTCTCCGGCGGCAGGTGCCAGGTCAAGAGTTGATGGATGTCGTTGAGCTTCTTGGAGCCGGTGGTCTCGGCCACGACGAACTCCAGATTCGTGCGCCGGCTGCCACCGTCGAACACCTTCATGTCGACGTCGAGCCGCTTCCGGAAGTAGTCGACGATCTCTTCGATCACGTCCGGTTTGGCCGTGGCGGTCAGGCACAGCACCGGTGGCGGCGGGGCACATGAGCCGTCGGACTTCTCGCGGATGAAGCGCCCCACGTAGCGGTAGTCGGGGCGGAAGTCGTGGCCCCACTTCGACAGGCAATGGGCCTCATCCAGCACCCAGGCACCGATCTCGCGCTGCTGCAGCGCCCGGCGCATGGACATGCTGCGCAGCTGTTCCGGGGAGATCAACAAGATGGCGGCGTCACCCAGGCGCACTCGCTCGAGCGCCTCGGCGCGTTCCGGCATCGACAGGAGCCCGTTGATCGTGACGCACGAGGTGATCCCGAGGCGCTGAAGTCCCGCCACCTGGTCGGCCATGAGGGCCACCAGGGGCGAAATGACGACGGTCAGGGCGCCCGTCTTGTCGTAGCGGGACAGCGCCGGGATCTGGTAGCACAGCGACTTGCCTGTGGCCGTCGGCAGGATCCCCAGCACGTCGCGCCCCTGCATCGCCGCCTCGACGATGACCTGCTGCAGGGGGCTGCCGTCCTCGTCGGCGGGTTCGGGCCTGAAGTCGTCGAAGCTGAAGAAGCGTTGGAGCTCCCGGGAGGCGTCGTGGCGTTCCCGGCACCAGGAGCAGCCCCGGTCGGCGCAGGCGTCGTCTCGCAGGCGGCGAACGAGTTGCCCCGCCTCCGGGAACTGATGCCGCACCCAGGGAGGCATCACCGAGTTGCCGACCGACACGGACAGCCACGCCAGCGCATAGGCGAGCGGCCAGCCGTGCTCGGCGGTGTCGGCGATGAGGTGGCGCGCCTGGGAGTGGCAGGCGAAGTCCTTCAGGCAGGTGCGGATGGCGTCCCGTGCCTCGGTGAGCGTCGGCCGGGGCGAGCCGCGCAGGGCCTCGAAGACCAGGTTGAAGCCAGGCGAGCCGTCGCCGGCGGTGAGCCAGTGCCAGGCGGCCACCAGGTGCGGTGGAGTCTCGAGCAACTGCTTCTGCTGGTCTCCGAATACCCGCAGGGCGAGGATTGCGTCGAGTTTCGGATCGTTTCGGCGGTCCCGCTTGAGTTGCCCGTCCTGGTAGTGCTTGACGAGATGGTGATACGGGTGGCGCGGGAACGCCAGAGGGTTGAGCCACAGCGTGTCCACCGCCGGCATCTTCAGCAGCCGCAGGCCGGGGCTGGCGGCCCGCAGGTGGGGGAGGTCGAACTCGATGAGGTTGTGGCCGAGAAGGAAATCCGCCCCGTCGGCGAGATCGTCGAGGTCGGCCAGCGCCTGATCGAAGGTGCGACCCTGCTGGGGGAACACCACGGATCGACGGGTGTCGGGCTGCTGGCCGGCGAACGCGTGAATGCGGCCTGTCTGCGTGGAGACCTCAAGATCTATCGAGACACAGCGAGACAACTCGCCAACACGCGTGCGCGTACGCAAAGAAGTGTCTCCGGGCTCGGCGGCAGAAACAGCCGCTCAGCGTAGCGAGCAGCGAAGTCGCGCTCGGGTCGGGACGCCGCGCCAAGCCCCGAAACGGTGAACTACCCGTCTAGGTGGACGGCTGTGCATGCGGTGACAGGATCGAACTCTCAATCGTAGAGTTCGGGACATGGCCGACGATCTCGTGACTCTCCGCCTCGACGGCGAGGTAACGATCGTCAAGCTGTCGGCCGCGCTCGACGGCTTCTGCGCCGTCCTCGCCGCGCTGCACGAGAATCGCGGCGCCAACGTTCGATGGGTACTCGCCGGGCTCGATTACGGCAGTGCCGCTGCCACCGCGGAGGCTGTACCACTCGACAGTGATGCTGAGCGGCACATTCCGGCGATGTGTGACGACTACCTCCAAGCCGCGCGTCAAGTTGCGAGGGGCGATATTGACCCTGGGCGACCTCTCCTGCGCGCCGTCCGCGAACTGACCGAGATCGCAGACGAGAGCACCCCGGTCGTCTTCGAGACAGTCGACGACGAGGTCATCTTCGTTGCGCCGGCGGCGAGTCCGGCGTCGGGGAGTCAGGTTGAACAGCAACAGCAGACCACCAAGTCGCTCGGAGCGGTGCGCGGTCGCGTGGAGATGGTCTCCCAACGCACGACTCTGCGGTTCTCGATCTACGAACTTGTCTATGACAAGGTTGTCACCTGCTTCCCCCACCCCGACCACAAGGACGTGATGCGGGAGGCCTGGGGGCGTGTCGCTGACGTCACGGGCACCATCACGCGGGATGTCGCTACGGGCAGGCCGATCTCGATCCGCCAGGTCACCCGGGTGGATGTCGTTGACGAAGGAGAGCCCGACGGCTACCTCAAGGCGCGGGGCGCGCTGAAAGCCGTGGAGCCAGCCGAGCATGTTGTGAGGCAGATCCGGGATGCCGGATAAGGTGCCCCGCGTTTACGCGGACGCCAATGTGCTCCTCGCCTACGTCTCCAACGAGGAGAGCCGCGCCGATACCGTCCAGTCGATTTCGCTGTGCTGTCTCTGAGTGGCCGCGAGAGGCTGGTGGTGTTTGGCCGAGAGTTTGTCGGTGATCTCCGAGATCTTCTCGCGGCTCACGTCGGTGTCGTTGCTCCCCGCGAGGTGCGCCTGGATCTCACCGGTGGTGAGGCCCTTGGCGTAGAGCGAGTTCACATTCCCCGACAGGCCCTCGAGGCGGCGCTGATGCCGGGGCACCGTCACCGGCTCGAAAGGCTCCCGCTCGATCACGCGGCACTTGCAGATCGACCTCGCCCATGTCGGTCTTGACTCGCTTGGGCGGCGAGCCGATGCGCGAGTTTGGCGTCCCGCGGCCCTCAATGTCGAGATGCACGGCGGTCTCGACCTCCGGGCCGCACTGCAGGACCTGGCGGACCAGGCCCGTCAACAGGCCGTCCTCGCCGGTGAACTCCACGCCCTCGCTGCGGGTCCGAGCCACCGGGAGTTCAGCCCAGTCCCTCGTCGCCGCCGCCGCTGACCGGTGGTTCCAGGGAGCGGCCCGACAACGCTGCCGAGTGCACTTCATCCGCAACCTGCTCGCTGTGGTGCCCAAGTCGCACCAGCACATGGCCGCCGCGCTGTTCCGGACGATCTTCGCCCAGCCCGGCGTCGGCGCCGTCGCCGACGCCTGGGACCAAGTCAGCGACCAGCTCGCCGCCCGGTTCCCCAAGACCGGACCACTTATGGAAACCGCCAAGACCAAGGTCCTCGCCTTCGCGACCTTTCCGCGTGCGCATTGGCAGAAGATCTGGTCCACCAACCCCCTCGAACGCATCAACAAAGAGATATGGCGACGATCACGGGTCGTGGGGATCTTCCCCAACGAGGCCTCCGCCATCCGACTCGTCGGCGCCATCCTCGCCGACCTCCACGACGAATGGCAGGCCACCGACCGCCGCTACCTCTCAGAGGACTCCATGAGCCTCCTCTACCCCGAGCGCGATACCATCGCCACCGCCGAACTCACAGCCGGCAACCATCACCGAGGCTCAACTCGAAATCCCACCACTTGATGGGACGCCCCAGGAGCGGGCGCGTCGAGTGGCTGAGGATTCGGGGTAAGCCCTATTGGCGGACGTTCGTCTAGTCTCCCCAAACTCGGAGTAGGTGAGTGATGCCTCAGCAGTACGACTTTGAGTACAACCCTTCGCTGTCGGCAGCGTCGGCGTTCTTGGCCGAGGCGAATGCCGTCCGGTTCCTTCTCGTGGGCAATGCGCTCGATGTTGAAGAGGGCCTTCCGGCGGGTTTCGAGGCCGTGGCCGAGTGCCGCTATCACGCTGAGGCGGATGGGTCTGTCCCG
>JAPONU010000585.1 GCA_026713745.1 bacterium | reverse complement strand
GAGGTAGTGGACGGTGGGCTCGGCGTTGGGGTCGTCGGGCACCGAAACTACGGCGAGGCGCCAGCGGTCGGGGTTGGAGCGAGCCTTCTGGACCTGCTGGGCGCTGACGCTGATCTCGGTGGTGCGGGGTAGGTGACCCTTGACCTCGATGAAGTAGTGGGTGCCGGTGGCCGGATCGACCGACAGCACGTCGAAGCCGGGGTTGCTGTGGGCCTGGGCTTGGGGGTTGCGGCCGAGTGCCTGTTCGGCGGCGAGGACGGCGGCGACTGCTCGGCGGTCGGTTTCCATCTTGTCGGCGGTCTCTTCGGGGTCGGGCGGGGCGCCGGCTAGTTGGTCGAGCAGGCCTTGGGGGATGATGAGGGCGGCGGCGTCGTCGGCGCCACGAGCCCGCCACCAACCTCACGGCAGCGGACGCCGGATTGCAGCGATGCCGTGGACCGCTCGATTCGCGGGGGACTTCGGCTGCGCTCCCGCGAAACGGACGACTCGAGAACCGCTTCGCTGCCGCCGAGACGCAGCAAGGTCGCCACAACGCGCCACCATCCCCCCTCCGCTATCCGCCCTCCGGACGCTCCCCAGAGAGCCTCGATCAGCACCCCCGGCGGCCCGCCCCGGCAGTTTGATGTGACATTCGTCACATCGCAGGCGATGGTCGCCGGACATCGGTTCCGCCCGGTCACCCAGCCCGCTGACCTGGGCTTTTGATAACCATACCCGAGGCCGCCCCCGTGCCACACCAATACGATCTCACTACACCCCGCCAAATCGACATACTAATGTCGCCTTACTGTCTCATAGGCATTATAGTCTTGGGAGAGTCACTCGAGGAGGGTCGCTCGCCGCCGGCGGGCGATCGGGAGCTTCAGAAGGGGGTGACGGACAGATGGGCGACGGTCCGAAGCGTGAGGCCCAGGCCGGGATCGACAGGGCCGCCGAGTGGGCGGCGCTGGGCGAGTGGTTGGCGTCGCCGCCGCCGTCGCTGCACGAGGTCGATCTGGGTGCGATGGAGGAACGGCTGGGATTCATCGGGCGGGCGCGGTCCGCGCTGGCGGCTATGGAGGCGCAGCTGGTGGGCGAGATCGCCCGCCGCGAGGGCGACGCCGCTGCAGAGGAGTTGCTGCAGCGGGACCAGAAGCGGTCCCGCCGCGGCGCCCGCAAGGCCGTCAAGACCGCCGCGCAACTCGAATGGGCGCCGAAAGTGGCCGGCAAACTCGCCGACGGCGCCATCACCGCGGAGGCCGCGGGGCTGATCCTCGACGCCGGCGACGAAGCCGACGTGGACCAGCGCGCGCTGCTGGCCGCCGCCGAAGCAGAACCCGAGGACCGCTTCCGCCGCACGCTCAAGGAACACATCAACGAGCGCACCAGCAGCCAGGAACTCCAAAGGCGCCGGGAAGCGCAGCGGCGCCGGCGCCGCGCCTCGATCAGCGAACAGCCCGACGGCATGTTCGGGCTGTTCGCCCAGTTCGACCCGCTCACCGGCGCTCGGGTGCAGGCCGCGCTGATCGCCAAGTCCGACGAACTGTTCCGCAGCGAGGACTCCAAGGCCCGCCCCACCGCACCGCAACGCTCCGCCGACGCGCTCGCCCAACTGATCTGCACCACCACCGGCGCCGGCGCACCGGCCGGGACCGAACTGATCGTCCTCGCCGACTACGACCAGACCCACGACGCCATCACCAACGCCCGCCTCGCCGACGGCACACGCCTCACCGAGGCCGAAACCCTCGCCCTCGCCTGCGACGCGAAAATCCTGCCCGGCATCTTCAACAAACACACCGGCACCCCACTGCTCGGACGATCCCAACGCAAAGTCTCCAAACGCCACCGCAAACAACTCATCGCCCGCGACCGAGGCTGCATCGGCTGCGCCGCCCACCACAAAATCTGCGAAGTCCACCACCTCGACCACTGGGCCCACGGCGGCGAAACCACCCTCGACAACACCTGCCTACTCTGCTGGCGCTGCCACCACATCCGCGTCCACCTCCACGGCGAAGAAATCACCCGCCACCCCAACGGCCACCTCACCCTCGCACCCCCAACCACCACCCGCGACGCCGGCCAGGAAGCATCGCGCCCGGGCCGGCAGGCGAACAGTTCGTCGCCACGAAACGACCCGCCCACCACCAACGGCGACAGCGACAGCGAGGGACCCTCGCGCCCCGGCGGGCAGGCGAACAACTCGTGGCCACGAAACGACCCGCCCACCACCAACGGCGCCAAGGGAGCAACCCGCCCCGCAAAATCCCGGCAACCCGCCGCGCCAACAGCCAACGCCACCACCGCCGACAGCCGCGGCGAGGAACCCGGCAAGGGACCCTCTGGCCCCCCACCACACAACCCGCACCGACCCCACCCCGCTCCAACCGCCGGCACCGACAGCGCCGCCCCCTCACACCCGCCCCCGCACAACGGGCAGCGCAGTTCTCGTCACGGCACCCGCCGGCGTGGAACCCCGCCGAGCCCCCGCTCGCCCGCGACGCTCTTCTGAGCCTGAATCCACCGGTGGGGAACCGTGCTCCTAGCGGACGGGAACCACGATGCCAGAGAACTGGCTCAGCTCAAACTCAGGGACGCGGTTGGTTTCGCTGCGCATCAGGCAGGGTCCGGGGCTGCCTCGGTGGTGCAACGAAGGGAAGCTCTCGGAGGCCTCGTGTCGTGAGGGAGAACATGCACGGCCCGCTTCGTGAAGCATCGACGGCGGCGAACTCATCCCAGTGCCCGCTCGAATCTGAAGAGCCCCCTATCCCTCGCCCGACGCCCCATACCCGGCACTCCTCGCCCGATACACAAAGGCGTGCCTGCGCTGCGGCGACGCCGTGCCTCAACCACCACAGCCCCGCCGAACTCTATGCTGCCCTCACCGTGCAGTGACCACTAGAACTGGCCAACCAGGTCCAGGCCGGTCACCGGCGCGGCGGGACCGATCGGAGCCTCCAGCCGGCCCGGCACGTCGTCGACCCGCCGATCGCCTCGTGCGACCTCGCAGAGCGCTACCAGCATGGCCACCCGCTCGGCATTCCCGCCGCTCGTGGGGGCACCCTGGCACCATTGGCGCAGCACCGGCAGCGAGACCCCGGCAGTCCGGGCCACGTCGCGCCACGAGAAACCCAGATCGCCCAACACCTCCACCAGTGCCGCCAGACCGGCTCCGGCCCGCCGGCCGGCCAGCGATTGCAATGCCGTCAGCCTCATGTCGAGACACGCATGTTCCCCGATTCGCGCGTCTTGCTCCTCATCGACCCTCACTGTCGCACCCCTTCTCCGAGCCAGGCCTCCGAGCCAGGCAACATACCGCCCCAGACACTCGTCCTCATCGTCAGTCGTGCTCGCCCAGCGGTCGAACCTCCCCGGCAAGCACGAGGAGACAGTCGTGGTCTGCGAGCTTTCGACGTAGGGATGGCGCGTTGCGGAGGATGCGCTGCTTGGCCTCGATCGGATCGCTCGCGTCGACGGCCACGAGAGCGACGCCAACCTCTTCGGCCGTCGTCCGCAGACCCGGCTGGTCGAGCGAGCTTCGGTCGAGGAATATCACGCCCCGGTAGCCGCTGTCGGCGGCCGAGCGGACCAACACGGTGTCCGCCGCGTCGGTGCCCTCCCACCGGTGGAGGTCAAGCGTCCCGCGGGCCTCGACTGACAGGCTCGGAGGAAGGACTGCGTCGTAGAGCAGCTTCACTATCTGGCGCTCCCGAGGAGTTGCAGTCCGATCGACACCGTGCCTTCGATGGCGACGTTGGTCAGTTCCGGGTACGTCTCAGTGATGGCGGCGTACCCGCCGTGCAGGTAGACGGCGGCGAGAGCCTTGGCGCTGAACCGGTGCCCGTTCAGATAGGGCGTCCCGTGCAGAATCGTCGGATTCAGCCGCGTGTTGGGAGTCGCACGCAGCAGATCGACCGTTGTTCCGCCGCCATACTTGAACGGTCGGAACACTTGGTCGAGTTCGGTGAGCGGAACATCCAGCGTGCTCTGGCCTGACTCAACGTCATACCAACCGCTCCCTCGATCTACTAGCACCCTTCCGGTGGAGGTAGCGCCGATTTGCATGGACCCTGAGTTGGACCGCAGCTTGCCAACGCTTTCCAGTGAGGCGTCATTGCGCATGAGCACAGCACCGTCCGCTTTCAAGACGTCGTGCGTTTTTGCAGGCACCTCGAGTCCACTGTCCTTGGATTCGATTCTCAAGCCAACAGCGCCCGCTTCGACATCGCCCGCGAACCGCATCAGCGACTCGACGACGTCGGTGGAGATCCTGCTTCCTGACACTGCCTTCAGGTAGGTCCACGTCCGCACGGCCACGACGTCACGGAACGTCAGGAGTGCCGGACCGCGCCCCGCGGAGAGGGGTGTGAGAACGCCCTTCCGCAGCAGGGTGTACAAGGACGACCGCGTCGCCCCCGTGAGGAACGCAGCATCACGGATGGAGTAGGCCCCCGCCGTGAAGACCGCGGGATCCCAGACTTGGACATCGAGTTGCGGTTCAAGCGCGACGAGGCGCAGCCTGTGGCGGCCGGGCAGCACATCACTGATCCGGCGCAGGAGGCGACTGATGTCGCGCTCGTCGGAGGGGATCTCGTGTTCGACGAGAATCCGCGCCTCGGGGAAGGTCGGATAGCCGCTCAGGACGCGGGTACGGGCATGTGGCCGGCACACGAGCACGGTCTGGGCGCCGAACCAGTGCGGAACCTCCGCACGCGGTGCCAAGCGGCGTACCGTTGCGCCGGCCTCGACGACGTGCAGGGCGAACCGGAGGGCAGCATCCGCCCGGAACTCCCCGTCGATCACGACGACCGGTGCCAGCGGGAACTTGGCCGGTTCGGTGCGGGCGCCGGGCCAGCACTGGTGGTACAGGCGTTCCTCGTCGGCCGTCGCCGGAGCGGTGCTGCGGTCCAGCCTGATGCGCCCCACCGGATCGTCGCCCAAGGCGTCGGCGACCCGCGCTCGGAGCCGGGGCTCGACCGCCGGATTCCCACACAGCGCGGCGGCGGCCAACAGGAGTTCGCGGTCACCCGCGCCCGTCGCCAGGTCGGCCATCACACGGGCGACCTCGAAGAGGTCGAGGCAGACCGCGATCTCCGCCGCGAACCGCAGCCGCTCGGGATCGGTCCGGAACGCCGGCAGGACGCCGGCAATGGCCTCGGGCAGGGACTCGGCCTCGTCGGCACTCAGATGCTCGGTCAGGCCAGACATCGCAGTGAACAACGATTGCGACCATGGATCAGTGCTGAGCAGCGCGCGCAGCGCCGCGGCGTGCAGGCCGGGCGACGGCTGTGCTACGGCCGCCACTCGAGAGCCTCAAGCGCCGCCACCGGAACGTCCTGGTCGATGCGCTCTCCGGGGACATCACCGGGCGACCACGTGGCGAACCTCCCCGGAATGACATCGACCATCCCGTAAGTGTCGCAGCAGAACCGCGGATCGGGCAATCCTCACGGTGGTGGGACTTGCTGGCTGTCAGCAGGGCGCGCCAGCCGCTTCCAGGAGGTTGGCGACGTTGAGGGTCAGCTTGCTCTCGGCGAAGTGGAGGGCGTAGTCACCGAACGGGTCGATGAGGTAGTGGACGGTGGGCTCGGCGTTGGGGTCGTCGGGCACCGAAACTACGGCGAGGCGCCAGCGGTCGGGGTTGGAGCGAGCCTTCTGGACCTGCTGGGCGCTGACGCTGATCTCGGTGGTGCGGGGTAGGTGACCCTT
>JAPONU010000584.1 GCA_026713745.1 bacterium | reverse complement strand
GGGCGAACCGGAGCCGGACGTGCCGGAGCCGGGCGAACCGGAGCCGGACGTGCCGGAGCCGGGCGAACCGGAGCCGGACGTGCCGGAGCGGGGCGAACCGGTGCCGGACGTGCCGGAGCGGGGCGAACCGGTGCCGGGTGTGGCAGAGCCGGGCGAACCGGAGCCGGGTGTGGCAGAGCCGGGCCCGTCAGCGCCCGACGCGGCGGGACCGAGCGAATGGAAGGCTCCGCCGAGCGAGTTGTAGTTGGCGGCCTCGTTGCAGAAGCGCTGCCCGGCGCCGTTCACCATGATCGATCCGGGGCGGGTGCGCTCGACGAGCACCAGGTGGTGGCGCGGCGCCCCCCAGGCCTCCTCGCCGGGGATGGGTGCCATCGGCGCCCACCAGGCCTGCGCCATGTTGCCGAGCGCCGCCCCGGCCTGGGTCGCCATCTCCAAGCCGTCACCGGTGTTGGTCGGCACACCGGCCGGGGCATCCATCGGACCCCGGAGGTGTGACCGCACCAGCGCCTCGTTCCACTCGAACCCCCCGGTGGCCAGTATCACGCCCCGCCGGGCGCCGACGGTGACCTCACCGGCCGCGGCCCCCGCGGCCCGATCCCCGGCAGCCCAGTCCCCGGCGACCCCGTCCCCCGCGGCCCCGTCCCCCGCGGCCCGATCCCCGGCAGCCCTGTCCCCGGCGACCCTGCCCGCTGCGGTCGGGGCGTCGAAGCGCACACCGGTCACCCGCCCGCCCTCGGCGACAAGCCGGTGCGCCCGCGCCCCCGTGCGCACCGTCACGCCCGCATCCAGACAGCCCGCCAGCAGCGACCCCACGAGCGCCTCCCCCATGCCGCAGACGCCCCGCTCGCGCCGCTCAGCAATCACCGCAGCCGGTGGCGACTCGGTGGCCCCGCCGAAACTCGTCTCCGAGAGCATCACCGGCCGGGCCCCGCCGTCCCAGAAGCAGAGCCGCCCGGCCCACTCCCCCAACACCGACAGATCGAATAACTCGGGCTCCAGAGAGCGGCCGCCCCCCGGCCGGGAACCCGGCACATCGGGGTGATAGTCGGGATAGCCGGCCAGCAGCCTGAACCGGCAAGGCGAGGACGACTCCACGAACCGCAACATCTCCGGGCCGGCCGTCACCAGGGCCTCCGCCACGACCACGTCCAGAGCGTCGCCGGCCAGCGCTCTGAGATACCGCAGCGCCTCAGCCGGATCGGCATCGCGTTCGGCGGCGTCGATCCCGTCGACCTCCTCCATCAGGTGGTTCCCCGGCACCCACACGATCCCACCGCTGATGGCGGTTGTACCCCCCAGCAAGTCGGCCTTCTCGTACAGCCCCACATCGGCGCCCCCGGCGGCCGCAGCCAGTGCAGCCGTCAACCCGGCCGCCCCCGACCCCAGCACGACCACATCGTGGCTGAACACGCCCGAACTGGACCCGGTCACGCCGTCACCCGCTCAGATCTTCGAAACGACAGAGGCGGACCGACAACCGAGGGTGGGGGGGTCGGGGGGACGGGCTGCGACGCCCTTGGCCCGCCATGAAGGAGCAGAACGGCACCCTGAACCCCCGCCCGGGCAGGCCAACAAGCGAGGGCGGGGACGCCGGGGGCGGCGCCGGATCGATTTCGCCAGACGATCCGCCGACGGCCACCGGCGGCCCCGACCGGACAGACCCACCGGCAGCGCCGACCGGACCGCCGCCACCACCCGGACCGCCGCAGACACGAGGCGGACTCAGGAGATGTTCAGGCGCATGCCGGCGTCGAGCCGGATGACCTCGCCGTTCAGGTAGGTGTTCTCCATGATGTGGCGCACCAGGGGGGCCACGTCCGCCGGCGTGCCGAGACGCTTGGGAAAGACGTTCCCTGCGGTGATGGCGGCGATCTGCTCGTCGTTCAGCGAGGCCAGGATGGGCGTGTCCATGATGCCGGGGCAAATGGTCATCACCCGGATGCCCCGGCTGCCCAGGTCGCGGGCCAGCGGCAGTG
>JAPONU010000583.1 GCA_026713745.1 bacterium | reverse complement strand
TCGATCAGAGCGAGGACCTCGGGCTCGTAGACATCGATGGCGTCGAGCGGATGGGTCTTCTCCCTCGCCCGCGCCAGCGTCATCCAGGTCTCGCGGCCGCATCCGAATGCCAGCGCCCCTCGCCACGCCTCGTCGAGGAGGCCCTCGTACAGGAGAATCTCCACCAGCACGGCCGCGGTGGCCGAACCGACCCGCCTCGCTGATGCCGTGCCGGTGGATTCCTCGCCCGCCACCCGGGCCCGGAGTCCCGCCACGCAGCGCTGCGACCACTCGTCCCTTGCGCCGGGAGCCTGCCCCGCCTCGTCGAGGAGGCAGCGATAGGACTCCAACGACGGGTCCGACCTGAAGGAGTCCCAGAACAGCCCCACCGCAGCGCTTGCGTCGCCGCGTTCGCGCAGCCGAGCCGCGAGCCACCCGCGCAGTTCGCGGGTCGGCCAGAACCGGTGCGCCGACTCGACGAGCCCCCGCTCCGCCCACCGCAGTGCCTCGTCCCCGCGCCCCGCCGCCTCCAGCGCCTGGGCAATCTCCAAGGCCGCGACGGCGGAGAGCTTGCCCGCGCCGAGGTGGACCTCGATCAGAGTGTCGGGATCGCCGGTGGCGAGCGCCCAGCCAACAGTGGCCCCGTGGAGGGCGAGACCGCTCACGCCACGCCCGGGAGAGTCGGGCGCGGCGTCGATCTGCTCGCGGTGCGATTCGAGATGCCCGAGGTAGGCCGCTAGTCCGGCGTCGCCGAGCACGTCCGCGTAGACGGCGGCGGTGCGGCGGAATCCCTCCAACTCCGAGTTCAGCTCCAACTCGACCAGGCGACCGGCGAGCGCCACCGGGTCCGGACGACCTTCCTCGCAGGCCCGAAGATGCACCTCGCTCAGCCGCTCGGAGATGTCCCACAGCCACCCGTCGGAATCGTCGACGTACGCGACGGCCTCCTCGGCGCGGCGATGTGCGTGCTCGGCCAGCAGCGCTGCGGCGTCGGGATGGCCGGCGGCGCAGAGATCCTCCACCGCGTCGATCACGTCGCCGACACCTGCCGCCCAGCTCCCCGCCTCCTGGTAGTCGACGAACCCGCGATACGGCGCGAACGCGTCGTCGATGCAGTGCCGCCACTCCCGGAGATCGGGACCCTGCCCCAGTCCGGGCCTGGCCTCCGCCAGCAGGCGCTCCCGCAACCGCCAGTCCGACGTGGCCTGATCGAGGACGATCCCCGCCAACCGGTCCTGCGGCAGTCCCGCAACGAAATCGGCCAGCAGGCTCGCCTCTGTCACCGCCGAGGCGGGTTGCGGGTTCCGGTCCGGGTCCCGCTGCTGGGATCCGGGGGTGGCGCGCGCCGACGCCTGAACTCTCCGCAGGCGCTCCGCCGGCTCCGCCAGCCCAGCCGGCGGCGAATCCGACGGCTCGTCCCGATCCAGGGTGAGTGCCACCGCCACGCAGTGCTTGCAGAACGATCCGCCCTCCGCAGCGGGGCACGTGCACGACCACCGCGGCTCACCCTCTTCGATCCACAACTCCACGATGTAGGGCATCGTTCCCCGCACCGTCGCCTCGAGCCGGCCGCCGGTGCTGCGGGACCCCGATACCCGGCCGTCCCGGCTGTAGGCGAGGCCGCGCTGGTACGACCCGGGGCCGGCCAGGTCCTGCACCGCCGGCACGGTGAACGCCTCCGTGAGCGGGTCCACGACGTCCGCTCAGACGGTGGCGCGCCCGGCGCCGGTGACAGTGCTGAACCTGCCGGCGAGGCTGTTCATCGGGTCCTCCGACACGGTCCGAACCTCCTCAGCCGATCCCGGAGCGACGGACGGCGATCCCCCATGACCCGAGTGTTCTAGCGTGAGCGTCCGATGACCGCCAGCCGGGAAGCACCGGTGGTGCTGCGCGGCAGCCGACGGTTCGCACCGAAGGACCTGTTCGGCGTTCCGCACCGCACGGCGCTGCGATCAGCCTCCTCCGGCGGCCAGGTGTCGCAGTCTGCGTACAGCAACCGGATGCCGCACCCATACTGCATGATGCCCTACAAGTCGTGCCCGACCGACGAGTCCCGGTTCGATGTCGTCGCGCTGTTCTGCCAGGCGCTGTCGGCGGATCGGGTGCTGTTCCACACCTTCATGAGCGTGATCGACGAGTTGAGCAGCGACGCTCGGATCCGAGCGTTCCGGACACTCGTCTCCGCGCAGGACAAGCCGATCCTGGAGAGCCAGACCCCCCGCCTGCTCCCCCTCGACCCGGGACGGGAGGCGTCGGTGCGATCCGACCGAGCCTGCTGGTCAACGTCCCGGCGGCTCTCGTACTCGAAGCGCTCGCCGGGTACTCGTTCCGCCCTGCATCCTGCGAGCAAGGCGCCTGCGGAACGTGCATCGCCACGATCCTCGACGGCGAACCCGACCACCGAGACGTCTATCTCCATGATTCTGAGCGCGCCGCAGAGGATCGGCTGCTCACCTGCGTCGGCACCTGCCCCCACCGTCGCCCTACCCGCCCGAACCGGCGGGGCCAGGTCTGCAGTCGCGGCACCCCGGGCCGTTCCGGCTTTCGCGCGGGGATCGGCGGGGTTGGGGTGTTCAGCGTCGGAGGGGTATGTGTTGGGGTTTGCGGTCGGGGTATTGCATGGTGAGTTTCCCGCGGGGTCCGCGGGTGATCTCGGCGCCGCGTTTGGAGTGGATCTCCTTGTGGTGGCAGTGCCCGCACAGCAAACAGAGATTGTCCAGG
>JAPONU010000582.1 GCA_026713745.1 bacterium | reverse complement strand
TTCAGCGGCTACTACGACATGAGCGAGGCCACCGCGGAGTCCTGGCGGGGCGGCTGGTTCCACACCGGCGACCGGGGCGTGGTGGACGCCGACGGCTACCTCACCTTCATCGACCGGGTGAAGGACTGCGTGCGGCGCCGCGGCGAGAACATCAGCTCCTATGAGGTGGAGCAGTCGATCGCCCGCCATCCCGCCGTGCTGGAGGCCGCGGTTGTTGGCGTCCCCTCGGAGTTGAGCGAGGAGGAGGTGCTGGCCTGCGTGGTGCTGAAGCCGGGGCGCACCCTGGGCGCCGGTGAGCTGATCGAGCACTGCGAGGGGCGGATGGCCCACTTCGCGGTGCCGCGCTACCTCCGCTGGATGGACGAGCTGCCCCGCAACGCCTCCGAGCGGGTCCAGAAGTTCCAGCTCCGCGCCGAGGGCCTCACCGCCGACACCTGGGACCGCCTCGCCGAAGCCGGGGCCCGCCGATGAGGGTCGCGCCCCAGCCGCACTCGACGATCGCCGCGCTCGAGCGCGGCGACACCGTGCCGAGCCCGCCGATGAAGGTCGCGCCCCAGCCGCACTCGACGTCCCCCGCCGGCGACCCGGGAACCACCCGTCATTCCCGCGAAGAGCCGGCCCCGGACTCGATCCGGGGCCGGAATCCATCCCAACTCGGCAAGGATTGTGCTGCGGGCAGACCGCGGCGCGAGACACGAGGAGGTTCCCAGCGATGAGAGTCGTCGTTCTCGGTGCCGGCGCCCTCGGGTCGGTCTACGGGGCCTGGTTGGCCGACGCCGGCGCGGAGGTGACGCTGGTGGCCCGCCGCCCCCACGCCGAGGCCATCCGGGAGCGGGGCCTGGAGATCAGGGGCTACGACACCCCGACGAGGATCTACCACCTCGACGCCACCGACGACCCCGCCGCCGCCGGCGACGCCGACCTGGTACTGGTCGCCGCCAAGTCCTTCGACGTCCCGGGGCTGCTCGAGGCCTACACCGGGCGAGCCTCCATGGCCTTCTCGGTGCAGAACGGTGTGGATCAGGCCCTGCCGCTGGTGGAGCGCTTCGGCGCCGCCGCTGTCGAGGCGGTCTCGATGGTGGGCGGCACCCTCGTCGGCCCCGGCGTCGCCGCGTACACCTTCACCGGAGCGACCTACGTGGGCGACCTGGCCGGCACGGCCCCCGGCACCGCGGCCCGGATCGCCGCCGCATTGCCCGATCGCATCACCGAGCGGGCCGACATCGCCTCGGTGCTGTGGACCAAGGCGTCGCTGGCGGCAGCGGCCATGGGCGTCGTGGCCCTCACGCGCTCCATCTACCACCGCATGTTCCTCACCCCGGAACTGCGCGAGGCGTTCCTGGACCTGCTTTGCGAGGTGGCACTGGTGGCCCGCAGCGAGGGTGTGCCGCTCATCGACCTGCCAGGGCCCATGCGGGTGCACACCTTCACCACCCTGCCCCGCACCGAGGCCCTGGACGTGCTGCGCGAGTTCGGCGAGAAACTGGTCGCCACGGGGCAGACAGCGGTGAAGGTCTCGGCGCTGCAGAGCATCGAACGGGGCCGCCCCCTGGAGGTGGACGCCGTCTACGCCCCACTGGTCCGGCGTGCCACCGAGCGGGGCCTCGCGGTGCCGCTGCTGGCGGGCGTCTCCCGGATGATGTTCGGCATCGACGTGGCGATCCGCGAGGACGCCGGGTGATCTCCCGGATGATGCTGCGAGGCGCCCGTCCCGCCGTTCCGGTGGAGGCCGGAAGCCATTTCGCGGCGGCTCTGGCGGTGCGATGGGCGGATTGTCCGGCGGGCTGCTCGTGAAGTCGGGCGAGTCGCCCCCGCGCCCCCGCCGCACCGGGTCCGGTCAGAGAGGCGTGTCGTGAAGCCGGGCGAGTTCCTCCGGCTGGTGCGGCTGCGGCCGCGCCCCACCCCGCCGCACTCCTACGACGACTTCCGGCGCCTGGCCCGGCGACGGCTGCCCCGCCTGGTCTACGACTTCGTGGAGGGCGGCGCCGACGGCGAGGTCACGCTGCGGGCCAACCACGAGGCGTTCGACCGGGTGCACTTCACGGCGAGTTCGCTGGTGGACGTCACCGCACGCGACGCCGGCGCCACCGTGCTTGGCCGGCGCCTGGAGGTGCCGTTCATCTGCGGGCCCGCCGGCCTGGCCCGTCTCGTGCACCGCGACGGCGAACTCGCCGCGGCCCGGGCGGCAGCCTCCGCCGGCACCGTCTTCGTCATCAGCACGGCTTCCAGCTACAGCATCGAGGAGATCGCGGCGGTGAGCGACGGTCCGCTCTGGTTCCAGCTCTACCTGTGGCGCAGCCCCGAGGTGGTGGCGAAGCTCGTGGACCGGGCGGCGGCGGCCGGCTGCGAGGCTCTCGTGCTCACCGTTGACGTGCCGCTGATCGGCAAGCGCGAGCGCGACCTGCGCAACGGGATGATGATCCCGCCCCGCATCGGCCCCGCGCAGGCGCTGGAGGCCATCCGGCGCCCCCGCTGGATGTGGCATCTCGCCGCCGGACCGCCGGTGCACTTCGGCAGCCTCGTGGACCTCGTCCCGCCCAACACCGACATGGCGTCGATGTCCGCATTCATGGACCGCGAGCTGTCCGACCTGTCCAAGACGTGGGACGACGTGGCCTGGCTGCGGGAACGTTGGGACGGACCGCTGCTCATCAAGGGCGTGATGAGCGCAGCCGACGCCCGCCGCAGCGTCGAGCAAGGAGCCGACGCCGTCGTGGTGTCCAACCACGGGGGGCGCCAGCTCGACGGCCTGCCCGCGGCACTCGACGTGCTCGGCGAGATCGTCAGCGAGGTGGGCAGCGAGGCCGAGGTGATCCTCGACGGCGGCATCCGCCGCGGCGCCGACCTCATCAAGGCGCGGGCACTCGGCGCCACCGCCGCCATGGGCGGGCGGGCCTGGTTCTGGCCGCTCGCCGCCGACGGCGAAGAGGGGGTGGCGCGCATGCTGCAGATCCTCCGAGGCGACGTCGAGCGCACCCTCGCCCTGCTGGGCCGCAACAGCTACGAGGACCTCGACGCCGAGGTCCTCCACTAGCGGCGGCCGTCTGCGCCGGTTGCCTGCATGGGTCCGGTCGGGGGCAGCGAGTCAGC
>JAPONU010000581.1 GCA_026713745.1 bacterium | reverse complement strand
GTCGGTTCTGGAGGAGAAGCTGCAGCGGCTCATCGATTCCTACGACCCGTTGCGCTCGCTGGTGCACCTGCAGATGCCCGCGGCCGGCCGCGGCGGCCACCGCCTGAGTTACGACGGCCGCGCCACGAACCGAAGCGACTCATTCGCCGATCACCGGGCGACGGTGCGGCGCGTCCTCGCTCTGTACCGCAGCGTCACCGAGCACGCCGAACGCCGCCTCTGGGTCGACACCACCGACGCCGGCGAAGACGGTTTCAAGATCCGCGGTAGCCCCCTCGTCATTGATTTCGGTGAGCCCCTAAGCGAGCCGCTGTTCAACCGTTTCGTGGAGCTTGCGCTCGAACGACGGACGAGCCGCTTCCGCATCGGAGGCTTCGTCACACGTCGCGGACCTACCAAGGCACATGTCGTTGCCGTGGACCGGCACCTGTGGCAACCCTTCCTTCTCGAGGCCACCAGCAGGCACCTCCTGGCTGTGCTGCCCCACGGAACCTGCGGGAACACAGTCCACCGACTCGTCACCAACGTGCAGCGGGAGTTGGCCCCGACCGCGAGAGCCTGGCTCGGCAGCGAGCCCTATGACAAGGCTGTGGCCGATGCCGCCAACATCGTCGCATGACCTCCGACGCCGTTCTCGTCTCCGATCCCGTATTCCAACTCAACGTCCTGCTGTGGGCGCTCGAGGATGTCCCCGACATCACCGCCGTGCGACCGGTCCTGCGCACGGCCGGATACGAGTTGGAGTCGCTCGGCAGGCGGCTACTCCTCCCGGCCGATGAGCCGACCGTCTCGGCCCTTCGCGACATTTTGGGCTCCGCCGACCGATCGCCGTGCCATCCGGACTTGTGCATTGACAACCAGGACGACCCGGTGACTCTGGTCGTTGAGCTCAAGTCCCACGGGTTCTCCCAAGACTCGTCGAATGTGCGGCAAGCCGTGAAGCTGATCGTGGCCTCCCATGACCTGTCGGCGTCGTACGCCGAGACGCAGCCCCGGCCGGGCCATGTGGTGTACGGAACCGTCGGGAGTGACGCCGCCCGCCTCGCGGAGACCCTTCAGGGGTTGAGCGAGTCCGTGGCCTCCCAGGGCGTGTCCTCGGCACCAACGGCCACAGTCGGCATCTCCATCGACGACGAGGGCGCGACGCTCTCGACCTCGCGCCCTTCCGATCTGCCTGCGCCCGCCCAACGGGCACTCCAGACCCCTGCCGCTGTCTTGCGTCGTCACGGTGAAGACGACATCCGACCCCTCTACGTGATTCCATGGCTTCCCGGCATAGAAGGAGTCCAAGATCCAGAACTTCAAGCGGACGGCTACAGGGAGCTGACGGCCCGCATCATCGTCGAGGCGATGGCCATCGTGGGTCAAGCCACCGTGCCGACGACTCTTGACATCACTGGGGCAGTGCTGCTGAGTCGGGCAACCTTTGGAGTATTCGACAGATGGCTGGATGCTGATCGACGACAATTCGCTGCGGCGGCGACGGATGTCTTGGCCGGTACTCTGCAGAGTCTCGGCTGCTTCCAGAGGCAGAGCAGAGACGCTATATCGCTGTCGCTCTCAAGCCACGATGAACAAGCGGAAGTCGTGAAGCTTCTAGAACAGGCCAAACCAGCCGACAAGAAGGCGAATCTCGAAGCAGCAGTCAATGAAGCACCAAAGCTCTTCGACGAATTCTCAGACTTCGACACCACTCTCGGGTAGGTCCAACTTGCAGGTCCAAGTGCGACGGGGCGGCCGTGCCCGATGAATGCCGACACCCCACCTCCCGCACTCGCTCACCCGTGAATCGCCGCCGGACGGCGTAAACGACCTTCCGAGGCGAACGCGTCCTCCAATTGCATCGCCGCTATTCCGCAATCCAGCACGACTACCAGCCACTTCGGGCTTGGATAGCCGCTCAGCTGCCCTCGCTCGATCTTGGAATCGATCCTCTCCTGCACCGCTTCGACCAACTCGTCCACTGCTTCGATCCAGCCCCCGTCTCCCACCGCGACCCACGTCCTTAGCCCGCCCCCGGTGTCGCCTCCCGAACGATCGCATTTGGCGACATACACAGAGTTCCAGTCTGGCCAGGCGGACCCGGCCAACTCCCGAAGCGGCTTCCCCAACATCTCGTCGGGCTCAAGGTCCTGAGCCTCGAGGTTCTGGAATACGGGCACTAGTTGATCAAGCAGAGCCTTGATATTCCGTCGGCGTCCCCGCGCCACACGCGAGTGGTCCGACACGATCACCCACCACTCACAAGCCAGTTCGACCCTCGGCCACCGCCGCCCGTCGAACGACGCGCGCAGACTCCGCGCCGCCCCGTCTGTATTCATCGTGATTTCGACAGCGACGGTCCGACCGCCGCTTAGCTTCAGTTCGAGGTCTGGAGTCGGCTCCCGGTTCGCATCCAGCCAGCGGTGGCTGACGACGCTTTCAAGCGCCTCGATCGTCTCGAGCGCGAATTGCTCCTCAACGCGCGGCTGCCGACTTCTTGTGTCCATTGACTTGAATCCTCAGTTGAATGCAGGCACTGCGACACGAGCCAGGTTGCCACCTCGGACAGCTCGCGCCGCCGACACCAGTTCGTGAAGCGCGAAGTCACCGGCGGGCCGGTCTCCGATCGTGAGCCGCTCGTCTGCGCGCTCCGAGACGCCAAGCGGTAGCACCGAGGACGAACGCCCAGAAGAGCATCCAAGCCACGCCGAGCGGGGTGCCGTTCTGCAGGCCATGGGTCAGGGCCGAGAGGACAAGCAGCGCACTGAGGACGTAGAGCGCGACGCGGATCCCGCGCCTGGTGCCGGAAGCTGGTCTCGCTGTCGTCCCGACCGGCGGCGGAGACGCCGAAATGCCGGCTGAGGTGGGCGCCTCCGGCGTCGCACGGTCGCGATCTCTCTCCGGCACCCAGAGGTAGGTGCGCGGGGCGCCGACCTGCCGTGCGACAGGCAGCGAAGGCAGCACGGGATGGCGCCACTTGACGGCGGAGGGCGTGTTCCCCTCGGCCCTGTTGCAGTAGTCATGGGCCATTTGCAGGTTGTCGACGTGATGCAACATCGATTCGAGCGTTCACCCCGCGCGGGCGGAACCCCCGAAGAAGTCGAAGAAGCCGAACTTCTTGGGAACGACGTGTTCGACCTGGCCTCCGGCGACCGGCAGGGGCAGGGCACAGAGACCGCACCTGCCCTCGTCCCGCGCGGCGAGATACGCGAGAACCTCCGCACGGTCCCCGGGATCCCAGCGGCCGGTGGATGAATGGGGACGCAGTGCAGCAGCACGGCGGCGAAGCACCATCGCCTCTCGAGAATGGCGGGTGTAGTGGACGAACGGGTCGGAGCCGTAGGAGTGCTGCGCCCTCGGCGTGCGACGGGCGTGGCACCACGAACAGACGGGTCGGCGGGGCACGAGGACTGCAACCAGGAGGTTGTAGACGACAACGACGAGCCCCTCCCATGCGGGACCCCTCCGAATGGCCAGCCGCCACGCCGCAAAGGGCTTCGCCAGGTGGGTGGGCTCGTGCCCGCACCGCGAACATCTCGCAGTAGCTGCAGCGGGCATGGTCACTCCTCTCGCCAGTTCGAAGCGCCACTATTGGCAGTGTGACACTCCCCCAGACCGCACACTGAAACCGAATGCCGTCCGCCGCGACAGACCGCAACCGGTACCGTGAAACCGCCACACGACTCGACAAGGCGCCGTCACAGCGCCCGCCGGCGAGGGAGGTCCGCGATGCACCCGGAGGGGCCAACGGCTGCCGGCCTCATGTACTCCGACACCGCCGGCGACGGGCCCGTGGTGGTGCTGCTGCACGGGGTGTTGATGGGTGGCACCCTGTGGGACACCGTCGAGGAGGGCCTGCGGGATCGCTACCGCTGCATCGTCCCGGAGTTGCCGTTCGGCGCGCACACCACACCGATGCCCGGCGCCGACCTCTCCCTGCCGGCGCTCGCCACCCGCGTCCCCCGAGTTG
>JAPONU010000580.1 GCA_026713745.1 bacterium | reverse complement strand
TAATAGTTTCTGACACAGAGGTTCCGGCCCCGGCTCGTGTGACCACCCCTCAGTTCAGCGGCCTTTGCGACCCGGTCGATCCGCCGCCCGGCGACTGTCGACTCTGATGTGACCAATGTCAGATCAGACTGCGGAGACAGGTCGCCGACAGTCCTGCGCGAGGTCTTCCGGGAAGCGTCCGGGAGGACGAACACCGGCGGGCGGTCCGTGACTTTCTTGCGACTCTGTTGCGAATCGGTTCGTCGGTGCCGGCCCTGCTAAGCCCCCGGCTCCACGAGGCGGCCGACGAACAGGACCGCGCCGGTGCCCTCATGGACGATCGCCCACAGGAAGGGACGGTCGGCCACGATCGTGAGATCTGCCGGTGGAGGTCCCGATTCTGCGAAGCCCATGGCGGTTGCCGCTGCCGCTTCGGTCCCCTTCTCGTCGACGATGACCTTGGCTCCGTGGAGCGCGGCGGTGATGAAGATGCCCGGCGCGATGCGGTCGAATGCTGCGCCCTCGCAGAACCCCAGCGGGCAGAGCCACTCGAACAGATCAGTGGGGGGCAGGGTCTGTTCCCACTTGGGCATGGTGAGGTCGACGAGCCCCTCTTTCGCGGCAGCGGGCAGTCCGGTCAGTGCCGCAGCGTCGAGCGTTTCCTCCACGGCCGGCAGGCCGGCCGGGTCGTGGGGAACGACGAGCCACATGGCCAGCTCGCCACCCTGGTAGGGAAGCTCCACGGCGTCGGCGCCGTCGAGGAGTACGTAGCGCCGGGGGACCGGTTCCCGGTCGTGCATGAACGGCACCGTCACCGACCGGTTGTCGTCGGTGGTGAACGGGCCGCTGCTGGTCAGTTCGGAAAGGAACGGTACGACCCAGTCGGCCTTCAGGTAGACCGTGTTGGCGAGGACGAGCCTCTGATCCCGGACAATCGGTGGGGTGACGATCTTGGGGATGAGCCCGCGTGTTCGCTCCGACACCCAGCGGTTGACGGTGTCGGCCGCAGCATCTTCGTCCGCGGTGTCGATCGGCTGTGTGGACGTCCCGTAGTGGGCGGAGGCGGTATCGAGGAACGCGGGCAGCGGGTGGAACTCGTCGTCGGGGAACAGCCGGGTGGCGACCTCCAGGGTGGTGGGCTCCACGGAGGCTTCGGCCACCATGAGGTCGACGGCGTTGGCGGCACCGTGGGGATCGACTTCGGGGAATCCGAAGATCTCGTCGAGGACCGCCCCGGAGTCACCCGAGGCCCCGGCCCGGCTCAGGCTGAAGGCAGTCCCGATGCTCAGCGGGCTGGAGACGGCGTTGCCAACCAGATGCCGGTGGAAGTCCCACCCGGCCGCGTTGACGCCGGCCACCCAAGCATCGGTCGGCGCTTCGGGATCGGCCGGCAGCCGATCGGCCAACGGCTCCAAGCGGATGCTGGGGGTGGCCGCGGATCCGCACGCCGCCGCCACGCAGCACAGCAGCACCAGCGATCCGATCAGTCTCGTGGCGGCAGCCATACCTATTGGACGCTACTGGGGCGCAATCGGTTCCCGAGTCGCCCCTCTCGTGGGAGTGCGGCGTGGAGTGCGGCGTGGAGTCCGGCGTGAATCGACCTGTCTACGGCGTCGGTGAACGCCGGCCTCCGTAGGTTGGTGGCGGGCCGATGGCGCCGGCGACCTCGGCCGGCATTCTTGGCAACTCGAGCCGCGGCGCGGCGCCAGCCGCGTCGAATGATGCGAAGCAGAACGAGCTTGGTCAGAACGACGCCGAGCACGAGCAACAAGCCAGCCATTCGAACCTCCTCCGGTTGCCGTGCCGAACGTCGACACTGCCGCTACCTGATTCCCGATACCTGCCTCTTCCGGTCAGGCCGTCAGAGCCGCAGGCGCTGCCGCCGAACTGGCCGCGTGTGCGCGTTTGGCGATCCAATCGGCGAGAGCTTCGATACTGCTGCCCACCGCGTCGGGCGTGCCGGACAGGTCAAGCGCGTACGTGTGCAGGACCGTGCCCGTGTGGCGAACTCGGATGGATGACACCGCGGCTCTTGTGCCGGAGGACGCTCCGACCGGTGGCGACGGGTCGGCCGTCGTGGCATCTCCGGCCGATTCGGTGCCGTTGTCGTTGCCGTTGTTGCCATCGGCCTTGAGGCAGTAGATGAGCAAGCCCTCGGGCAGGTTCAGCGCCGTGGC
>JAPONU010000579.1 GCA_026713745.1 bacterium | reverse complement strand
GACGTTCCTGCTGCACGACACCTACGGTTTCCCCTTCGAGGTGACCGAGGAGATCGCCCGCGAGCGGGGCGTGGAGCTGGACAGCGAGGGGTTCGAGGCCGAGCTGGACCAGCAGAGACGCCGGGGCAGGGCGGACTTGGCTGCCCGGTCGATCGACGCCGGCGATCTGAGCATGTACCTGGAGGTGCTGGACGAATTCGGCGAGACCGAGTTCGTGGGCCGCGACCGCGACGAGTCAACGGCCAGGGTGCTGGCCGTGACCCCTCGGGGCGTCGTTCTGGACCGCACCCCGTTCTACGCCGAAGCGGGCGGGCAGATCGGCGACATCGGCAACCTGTACCCCGACGGCGGCGACGAGGTGCTGGCGGTCACCGACACCACCTATGTGGTGGCGGGCCTGCACCTTCACCACGTCGAGGGCGCGGTCGGCCGTCTACACGTCGGCCAGAGCGTGCGGGCCGCCATAGACGGCGAGCGGCGTGCCGACATCCGGCGCCACCACACCGGCACCCACATCCTGCACTGGGCGCTGCGGGAGGTGTTGGGCGCCCACGTCAAGCAGCAGGGCTCACTGGTGGCGCCCGACCGGCTTCGCTTCGACTTCAGCCACTACAGCGGGCTCAGCGACACCGAGATCACCGCCATCGAGGATCTCGCCAATGTCGAGATCCTCGCCAACCCGGCGTGCCGGCACTACGAGACCTCGATGGAGGAGGCCAAGGCGGCGGGGGCGATCGCGTTCTTCGGCGACAAGTACGGCGAGGTGGTGCGGGTGCTGGAGGCCGGCCCCAACTCCATCGAGCTCTGCGGCGGCACCCATGTCCGCGCGCTCGGCGACATCGGCCCTCTGAAGATCATCTCCGAAGGATCCATCGGATCGAACATCCGCCGGCTCGAGGCCGTGTGCGGCCGCGGCCCGATCCAGCGCTTGCGCCACGCCGAGGGCCGCCTGGCCGAAGCGGCCGGTGTGCTCGGCGTGCCCCCCGAGGACGTGGTGGCGGGAGCGGGCCGCTGGGCGGGCGAGATGAAGGCACTGCGTGACGAATTGAAGGCCCTGCGGCGCCAGGCGTCCGGTGACCGGGCCGCCGACCTGGCGGCGGCGGCCGACGACGGCCTCGTGGTGGCGCGCGTCGACGGCGTGGACCGCAACGAGCTGCGCGACCTGGCGACCGGCGTGCGTGACCGCGACGGCCTCACAGCGGTGGTCCTGGCCACAGCGCCGGCCGGCGGCGGTGTGGCGTTCGTGGCCGCGGTGGTGCCGGGCGCCGGCTGGCACGCCTCGGACCTGCTCCGTGACGCCCTCAAGCTGGTCGGCGGGGGAGGGGGGCGCAACCCCGACTTCGCCACAGCCGGCGGCAAGGACGCCGGCCGCCTCGATGAGGCATTGGACCTGGTGCGGGGGGCAGCCGCAGCCCAGCGCGCCGAGGTCTGACGAACGACGGACCGGTCCAACCAACTCGCGAGGGGCGGGGGCGCCGGTGGCCGGCCGGCGGAGCGGGCGCGCCAGACGCTCCCGACGATGGCCAACGCCGTGGCTGCCCGGACACACTGGCGGCGGTTCGGCATGGACGACCCACCGCACCGGTGGGAAGCCCCCGCCTCTGGCTCCCTGGCGGGTCCCGGAACCGCTCAGCGCCGGGCCAGAGCCTCCGTCGTGGCCGCCACCATGGCCTGGATCGGCGCGTCGGTTCCGGTCCACAGCTCGAAGGCCCGAGCCGCCTGGTGGACCAGCATGCGCACGCCGTTGAAGGCGTGTACACCTCGGCGCCGTGCCGCCGCCAGCAGGGCCGTCTCAGCCGGCTCGTAGATGAGGTCCACGAGCAGCTGACCGCGCCGCAGCAGTGCAGGGTCGACGGGCATCGGGGTGCCGCCGTGGCCGCTCATTCCCAGCGGGGTGGCGTTGACGACGAGATCGAACCCGCCCACCTCGCCCGGCTCCGCCACGCGCCCCCGATCTCCCGCCAGCGCGGCGGCGGCCTCGGCGTTGCGGGGGGTCCGGTTCACGATCGCGACCTCTGCCGCCCCGTCCTCGGCGAGGGCCAAGGTCACCGCCTTGGCGGCGCCGCCGGCTCCGAGCACCACACAGCGCGCTCCGGTCGGCGACCAGCCCACTTCATCGGCGAGCGCGTCCACGAGGCCGCCGCCGTCGGTGCTGTGGCCCACCAGCCGGTCGCCGTGGCGCGCCACGCAGTTCACAGCGCCCAGCAGGCGAGCCGTGTCGGAGAGCTCGTCGACGGTGGCGGCGACGGCGGCCTTGTGCGGCATG
>JAPONU010000578.1 GCA_026713745.1 bacterium | reverse complement strand
TTCGTCGTAGGTGTAGCGCTTGAAGCGTTCGGACTCTTGGCGCTGGTGGCGGTCTGTCGGGTTGTAGCGGGTGACGAAGTCGTCGAGGTCGGCTCGGGTGAGGGGGTTCTGTTTGAGGGTGAAGTGCTTGTTGGTGCGCAGGTCGTAGACCCACAGCTCCCTGGTCCAGGCCGCTTCGGCGCCCTCGCGGCGGCGGATGAACAACACGTTGGCCTTGACGCCTTGGGCGTAGAAGATGCCGGTCGGCAGGCGCAGCAGGGTGTGGACTTCGCAGTCGTGCAGCAGCCGGCGGCGGATGGTCTCGCCCGCTCCGGCTGCGAAGAGCACGTTGTCGGGGACCACTACCGCGGCCGTGCCGCCGACTTTGAGCAGGCCGACGACGTGTTGCACGAAGTTGAGCTGCTTGTTGCGGGTGGTGGCCCAGAAGTCGTCCCGCTCGTAGCTGTCGGTGGAGGACCGCCCGAACGGCGGGTTCGTGAGCACCATGTCGAAGCGCGTGCTGGGCGAGTCCCGCAGCGCGTCGTCGACGTGGATCGGCGAGTCGGACTCGGGGCTCTCGATGCCGTGCAGCAGCAGGTTCATGGCGCACAGCCGCGCCGGCAGATCGGCGATCTCCCAACCGGTGAACGCCCCCGACCGCAGATGCGCCGTCTGGTGCGGCTCCAAGTGAGGGAACCGTCGCAGGATCGATTGGTAGGCGCCGAGGAAGAAGCCGCCGGTGCCGCACGCGGGGTCGCAGATGCGGTCGTCGGGGCCGGGCCGCATGACGTCGACGATGGCTGAGATGAGTGCCCGCGGCGTGAAGTACTGGCCGGCACCGCGGGCGCCCTCCTGGGCGGTCTTTTCGATCAGGCCCTCGTAGGCGTCGCCCTTCAGGTCGGCGTCGAGGCTCAACCACTCGTGACGGTCCACGAACTCCTTGATGAGCCGCTCCAGCTTCGCCGGGTCCTGCACCCGGTTGCGCGCCTTGCGGAAGACCACGCCCAACATGTCCTCGCCCGCCCCGAGCTCCTCGAGAATCGTGCCGTAGTGCTGCTCCAACTCGACCCCCGAGCGCCGCAGCAGCGACGGCCAATCCGAGCCGGCAGGCACCACACGCTGCCCTTCGAGCTGCTCGAACTGCTCGTCGGCCATCTTCAAGAACAGCAGATACGTGAGCTGCTCCAGGTACTCGCCGTAGGACAACCCGTCGTCGCGCAACACGTCGCAGAAGTCCCACAACCTCTGCACCAGCGCCTTCGGATCAGCATTCATGAGCGGGGGCGGCGCGGGCGGTTGTGGCCGGAACGGTCACCGGTCGAAGTCACGGGCCGGACAGTACTCAGCGAGCGGCCGCGGTGGGCGGCCCGGTGGGGCGCGGTCGGATTGATGTCGATCGGGTAGCTGCGACGCCCTACCGGGCAGCGTCCGCGTCCGGCCCCGCTCGTGCGGAGCGGTCGCCGGCCGCAATGGCGGCCATGCCGGCGTGCAGCGTGGTGCGGGAGACGAGTGAGGCGTCGCCGGTGGCCTCGATTTCGTCTGCGAGGCGCAGGATGGCGTCGCGGTTCGGCCCCGCCGAGCGGTAGGCGGCCGACCGGTGGAGCATCGGCGGCAGCTGGATGTGCGCCGGATCTCCGGCGTGCGGCTGGTTCGCGGAGCCGCCGCGGCGGCCGGGGTTGTGGCCGGTCGGCTCAAGGTCTGCGAGCGGCCGGGTGTCGCCGTCGGCCAGGCGGTCGTCAGCGGTTCCGAAGGCCCGCAGGCCGGCGGCCAGGACACCCTTCGGGAGCCGGCCCTCCTCGCCGGCGGCTTCGAGCGCGTCGGCGAGGCGCAGCAGGGCGTCGCGGTTAGGACCGGGCCGCCGCCGCGCGGCCTCTTTCCGGAACACCGGCGGCATCCGGATGTGCTGAGGCTCGGGCTCTGCGGGCTGGTACAGCGGCTGGTGGCCCTCCAGGTAGTCGTCGTCTGCCCCGAAGGCCTTCAGGCCGGCGCTCACGACGCGGTGCGGGAGTCGGTCGACGTCGGGGGTGGCTTCGAGAGCGTCGGCGAGGCGGAGCAGGGCGTCGCGGTTCGGCCCGGGCCGCCGCCGCGCGGCCTCGCTGCGGAACGTCCGCGACCGGCGGATGTGTTCAGGCTCGCTCTCTC
>JAPONU010000577.1 GCA_026713745.1 bacterium | reverse complement strand
GCGACCGTGGCCGTGCACACGCGGGCCGACATCGGCAGCCTGCACCGCTCCAAGGCGGACGAGGCCTACGAGATCGGCGCGCCGGAGCACCCGCTGCGGCCCTACCTGGACATCGACACCATCGTGAGGGCGGCGCTGGCGTGCGGTGCCGACGCCGTGCATCCCGGCTACGGGTTCCTGTCGGAGAGCGCGGCGCTGGCGCGGGCGTGTGAGGAGGCGTCGCTGACGTTCGTCGGGCCGACGCCGGACGTGCTGGAGTTGGCCGCCTCGAAGACCGCCGCCCGGGTCGCCGCCGAGGCCGCCGGCGTGCCCTCCCTGGCGCAGTCACCGCCGCTGGCGTCGGAGGCCGAGGTCGCCCGCTGGGGTGCCGAGATCGGCCTCCCGCTGTTCGTGAAGGCGGTCTCCGGCGGCGGGGGGCGGGGCATGCGCCGCGTCGAGCACGCCGAGGACCTCCTCGGCTTCGTCGCCGCGGCCCGGCGGGAGGCGGAATCGGCCTTCGGCGACGACGCGGTCTTCCTGGAGGAGGCGCTGTCGAGCGTCCGCCACATCGAGGTGCAGGTTCTCGGAGACCGCACCGGCGAGGCGATCCACCTCTACGAGCGCGACTGCTCGGTGCAGCGGCGCTTCCAGAAGGTCATCGAGTCGGCGCCGGCGCGGGACCTCGACGAGGAGGTCCGCCAGGGAATGCTGGGCGACGCCGTGGCCTTCGCCCGCTCCATCGGCTACACGAACGCCGGCACCGTGGAGTTCCTGCTGGACCGTTCGGGTCGCTACGTGTTCATCGAGATGAACCCGCGCATCCAGGTGGAGCACACCATCACCGAGGAGATCACCGGGGTGGACATCGTGACCGCCCAGCTGCGGATCGCCGGTGGCGCCACCCTCGAGCAACTCGGCTTGCGCCAGGAGCGCATCAGAATCGACGGGTTCGCCATCCAGACCCGGGTCACCGCCGAGGATCCCCGCAACGACTTCCGCCCCGACACCGGCCGGGTGCGGGTGTACCGCACGCCGGGTGGGGCGGGCGTGCGCGTCGACGACGCCACCTACGTGGGCGCCGAGATCACCCCGTACTTCGATTCGCTGCTGGCGAAGGTCACGTGCCGCGGGCCCGACTTCGACACCGCCCGGCGCCGGGCCATCCGGGCGATCGCCGAGCTGCGGGTGCGGGGCCTGGTCACGAACCGCTCGTTCATCCGGGCGGTGCTGACCGACCCGGAGTTCTGCTCGGGCGCCGTGTCCACCGACTTCGTGGACACCCGGCCCGACCTCACCACCCAGGCCCGCAGCGCCGACCGCGCCACCCGCCTGCTGACCTACCTGGCGGACATCTCGGTGAACCGCCCGCACGGGCCGGTGCCCGCCGTTGCCGACCCCACCACGAAGCTGCCGCCGGTGCCGCCGGGCCCGCCGCAGGCCGGCAGCCGCCAGCGCCTCGACGAACTGGGCCCCGAGGGCTTCGCCCGCTGGATGCGCGAGACCAACGAGGTGCTGGTCACCGACACGACGCTGCGTGACGCCCACCAGTCGATCCTCGCCACGCGGGTGCGCACCATCGACCTGGAGGCCGGGGCCCGGCGCCACGCCCACGGCCTGCCGCAGCTGCTGAGCCTGGAATGCTGGGGCGGGGCCACCTTCGACGTGGCCCTGCGGTTCCTGCACGAGGACCCGTGGGAGCGCCTCGAGCGCATCAGCGCGGCGGTTCCCAACGTGTGCCTGCAGATGCTGCTGCGGGGTCGCAACACCGTCGGCTACGCGCCGTATCCCGACGTGGTGTGCGAGCGGTTCGTGGCCGAGGCGCGCCGGGGCGGCGTCGACGTCTTCCGGATCTTCGACGCCCTCAACGACGTGGGCCAGATGCTGCCCGCCATCCGGGCGACCCGGGAGGCCGGCGGCCTCGTGGAGGGCACGCTGTGCTACTCCGGCGACCTGGCGAACCCTGCCGAGCGGCTCTACACCCTGGACTACTACCTGCGGCTGGCCGAGGAGCTCGTCGCCGCCGGCTCGCACGTGCTGGCCATCAAGGACATGGCGGGGCTGCTGCGGGCGCCGGCGGCGTCGGTGCTGGTGGCGGCCCTGCGGGAGCGATTCGACGCACCCGTGCACCTGCACACCCACGACACCGCAGGGGGGCAGATCGGTACCTACCTGGCGGCCATCGAGGCCGGTGTGGACGCCATCGACGGCGCCGTCCCGTCGCTGGCGGGCATGACCAGCCAGCCCTCGCTGGGCGCGATCGTGGCCCTCACCGACGGCGGACCCCGCGAGACCGGCCTGTCGGCGGCGGCGATCAGCCGGCTGGAGCCGTACTGGGAGCTGGTGCGGCGCCTCAACGCCCCGTTCGAGGCCGGCCTGCTGTCGCCCACCAACGCCGTGTACCGCCACGAGATCCCCGGTGGGCAGCTCTCGAACCTGCGGTTCCAGGCCTCGGCGCTGGGTGTCGCCGACCGCTTCGAGGAGGTCGCCGAGATGTACGCGGCCTGCAACCGCATCCTGGGGCGGCCCCCGAAGGTGACACCGAGTTCCAAGGTGGTCGGCGACCTGGCCCTGCACCTGGTGTCCACCGGCACGACGCCCCGCCGGCTGGAGACCCACCCCACCGACGTGGACCTGCCGGCGTCAGTGGTGTCATACCTGCAGGGCGCTCTGGGGGTGCCGCCGGGGGGTTTCCCCGAGCCGTTCCGCACTGCGGCGCTGGCGGGGCGGCCCGAGGCGGCCCCGGCCCCTGAGCTCACGCCCGCCCAGGAGAAGCAGTTGGACTCGCCGGGCGCCCGGGGGACGCTGTCGGCGCTGCTGTTCCCCGAGCCGGCCCGGTCGCAGGCGGCGATGCGCGACCGCCACGGAGACCTGTCGGTGCTGGGGACCCGGGAGTTCTGGTACGGCCTGGAGGAAGGCGCCGGCGACGTGCTCGTGGAGCTGGGGCCGGGCCAGCGGATAAGCGTCGGCATCGAGGCCATCAGCGAAGCCGACGAGGCAGGCTTCAGCTCGGTCATCTTCCGCCTGAACGGCGAGCTGCGGCCCATCAGCGCCCGGTTGCGGGACTCCGCTCTGCCGAGCACCGGGGCCGAGCAGGCCGATCCCGCCGAGCCGGGGCACGTCGGGGCGCCGTTCCGGGGCGTCGCCGAGTTGTACGTGACCGCCGGCGAGACGGTCACGAAGGGTCAGGCGCTCGCCACCATCGAGGCCATGAAGATGGAGACCCGGGTGACGGCGCCGGTGGGCGGCAGGGTGGCAAGGGTCTGCATCGAGGGCTCGGCGGCGGTGGAGGGGGGTGACCTGCTGCTGGAGATCGTGCCCGGCGGCACGGCCCCCGAGGTGGCCGGCGACGAGGAGTAGCAGAACGCTGCGCTGCCTACTGGCGGCTGACGGGCCGGCGATCGATGGGTCCCGGCCTTCGCCGGAATGGCATCGGAAGGTCTCGGCAAGCTCAGGCGCCGGGATCGCCGCCGGCGGGGGAGTGCTCGGCGACGAGGGCGACCAGTTCGTGGCCGAGGCGGTCCAGGCGCGAGGCGCCGAGGCCGGTGATGATGCCCAGTTCGGCGACCGTCGCCGGACGGTTCTCGGCGATGGCGGCCAGATCTCGGTCGCTGAGCACCGCGGGCGGAGCGATGCGCGCCGCCCGGGCCGCCTGCTCGCGCCACGCCGACAGGGCGGCGACGAGCGGCTCGGCGGGGGCCGTCATAGGGGGCGGGCGCCGGCCGGCCGGCTGGGACTTGGGCCAGCGGCGACCCGCAGCGGTGGTCGTTGCGGCAACCTCGGTGAGTTCGGCCAGCCAGCGGCACGGCCGGCGCTCGTGCGGCTGGCCGGCGATGTCCCGCTGCTGGGCCCAGCTGAGGTGCAGGTCGCGGCGCGCCCGGGTGAGCGCCACGTACAGCAGGCGGCGCTCCTCGTCGAGTGATCCGCCGCGCTCGGCGCCGGCGACGGGCACGAGCCCTTCCTCCAGCCCGGCCACGTGCACGACCGGCCATTCGAGCCCCTTGGCTGCGTGCATGGTGGAGACGCAGACGGCGTCGGGATCGTCGGGGCCGGCGGCGGCGTCGGGGTCGGCGACGCGCACCGGCACCCCCGCGGCTTCCAGGGCCCCGGTCAGTTCGGCCACCTGGCGCCGGGTCCGCACCAGCACAGCCTGGGCGGACCAGCGGTCGCCGGGCGCCCGGGCGTTGCGAACGGCTTTCGCCACGCCTGCGGCCTCGGCGGTGGAACTGGGGTACGCCACGACCAGCGGGACGGGTTCGGTGAACGGATCGGCGACGT
>JAPONU010000576.1 GCA_026713745.1 bacterium | reverse complement strand
GCGTCGTCTCGATGCTCTGGCCGTGGCTGCCTGTTCCCGCGTAGAAGTTCACGCTGCCGTCGGGCTCCACGCGCACCGTGGCGCCCTCGGTCGCCAGCGCACCGAACCCGATGGCCGACGGCTCCACGTAGACGGCCAGGCCGATGCCGGGCAGCGTCCCCTCTCGAGGGGATGTGCCGTTACCCGCAATGGCAGCAGCGAGCGATCCGCGGACCTCCTGCTGGGCCGTGCGGAATTCCTCGTAGTCGATCATCTCGGCCACTTGCTCCAGGCATTCGGCGGGTGAGATGCGGTCGTAGGTCACACCAGTGGCGGTGGTGTGGGGCAGGTCCCCGGCACCCAGGATGTTGCGCCGGCGGAGTGGTTGAACCCCAGTTCGGGTGTTGGCGACGTAACGCCCGCGGCCGGTGAGCAGTCGTGGATCCTCCAGGCGGGAGACCGACTGGCCCACGTAGCGTGCCGCGGCGACGGTTTCGGCGCGCGCGCCTCCCGGGTTTGTCACGGGGCCAGCGCGGCGGAACCGCGCTGAGGGCCGGGGTGGTCCAAGTCGCCTACCGGTTCGGGTGTCGCTGCCGGTCAGCCGTTGGCGGCGTCGACCATTTCGACGATGCGTTCGGGGGTGGCGGGCAGGCGGCGGATGCGGATGCCCAAGGCGTCGTCGATGGCCGCGCAGATCGCTGAGGGGGCCATCATGCGTCCGGCCTCGCCGCCGCCCTTGATGCCGTAGGGGGTGTAGGGGCTGGGCGTCTCGTTGTGGCCGACGCGCAGGGTGGGCGAGTCCATTGCCGAGGGGATGAGGTATTCGGCGAAGGAGGGTGTCCGCAGCACTCCGTCGTCGTCGTAGAGGAACTCCTCGAAGAGGGTGCTGCCGAGGCCCTGCACGGTTCCGCCGATGACCTGGCCGCCGACGGAGCGGGGGTTCACGACGGTGCCGCAGTCATGCACGGCGGTGTAGTCCAGGAACTCCACGCGCCCGGTTTCGGGGTCCACCTCCACGACCACGACGTGGCTGGCGTGGCCGACGAAGGGGTAGAAGACGCCCAGGTCGGTGCGCTCGGGATTGGGCATGGTGGTGTACGGGTGGTCCTGCACGTGACTGGCTTCGAGGCCGGTCTCGATCTCCTCGGGCAGGGAGTGCTTGAACATGTGCGCCGCGAGGCTGATCTCGGCAAGTTCCTTGCGCCGGTCGGGGCTGCCGCGCACGGCGAAGCCGCCGGCCTCCCAGACCAGGTCGTCCTCGTTGGCTTCCAGCAGGTGCGCGGCGATCTTGGCGGCCTTGGAGCGGATGCGCTGGGCGGCCACCTCCACGGCGCCGCCCACCATGATCGTGAAGCGGCTGCCGCCCGGCCCGGTGGCGGGCAGGCCCTGGTTGGAGCTGCCGTAGACCACCGAGACGTCGTCTGGTTCGACGCCGAGTTCCTCGGCCACGAACTGCGCAACCATCGTCTCGGGACTGTTGCCCCAGGAGGCGTTGGAGTACAGCGTGGCCGTGACCGCACCCATGGCGTCGACCTTGAGGGTGACGCTCTCGGGTGCGCTGGTGACGGGCGCCGCGACGGGTTCGTCGAACCAGAACCAGAACTCGGTGGCGCTGAAGACGCTGCGCTCCTGGCAGGTGCACACACCGATG
>JAPONU010000575.1 GCA_026713745.1 bacterium | reverse complement strand
GCCACGAGGTAGTTGCCGGTCATGGCCTGCAGGCTCTCGCCGAGGTTCACCACGAGCGATCCCGGCACCCGCGGCACGTCGATCCAGTCGCCGGCCGGATTCTGCACCTGCAGACCGGGCACCGATCCCTGCGAGAGGATGGTCAAGAAGCCGGTGTCGTGGTGGGCGTTCACCCCGGCCGAGCCCGCCGGCGTCGCCGGGTAGTGGATGAACTTGGTGAGCGACATGGGTCGGGTGCCGATGAAGCGCTCGAGATGCTCGGCGGACAGCCCGAGACCCTGCCACAACGCCGCAAGCAGGTGGCCGGCCAGGGTGCCCAGCTGCCGGGACCACTCGTTGCTGAGCGACTCGTGCCCGGCCAGAATGTCCTCGGGAAGCCACTGGTTGGGGCCGAGCAGGCGCAGGTACTCCGGCTCGGCGTCGCGGGTCAGCGCCGGCCATTCGGTCCAGCAGTCGATCTGCTCGCGTATATCGGGACGGTTGTTGGTGTACTCGGTGCCGACCGGCTCCCAGCCCCGGAAGTGCCGCGACGTGCGCTTGTCGATCAGCGCCTTGTGGTCGGCCGGGAGGCTGAAGAAGCGCCGCATCAGGTCGTAGACGGCGTCGTGCAGGTCGTCGGAAACCCCGTGGTCGACCACCAGCACGAAACCCACCTCGTGGCCGACGCGGCACAACTCCTCGGCCAGTTCCGGCGACGGGCCGGCCCCGTTCGCCAGTTCCGACACGTCGACCACCGGAATGCTCTCGAACGCCGCTGCGGTCATGGCCCAATTCTAGGGAAGCGCGGGGGTGCAATGCCCTGCGGCGTCCGGGGGCAAGACACCCCGAACGACGCGGACCATCCGACGATAGACAGAATCTATGTTACTTGTATATCCACAGAATGTTATCAACTTGTTGAATACTGCATTCGGGCAGGCCGAGAGCAGTGACGTCGGCGGCTTGCCCCGACCGACGGTTGGCGGATCCTCCCGATGGGGTGCGGTGCCTCGATCCGTCGGGCCGGCTAAGCGCGCTCGGGAAGGCCCATGAGCGCGATCGCCAGGCGCTCCAGACCGGCCACACGACTGGCCTTGACGAGCACGGCGTCGCCCCGGCCCAATGGCCCGAGCGCGACAGCAGCGGCGTCGATGTCGGGGACCGTCGCGGCGCCGTAGCCGGCCTCAGCCACCGCCAGCACCTCGATGCCCAGTCCGGCCGCCAGGTCGGCGACGGCGGCGTGCTCGGCAGCGTGGCGGTCACCCAGTTCGGCCATGACACCCAGCACCGCCACACGCCGGCGCGCAGGCACCGCAGCCAGGGAGTGGAGCGCCGCAGCCACCGACGCGGGATTGGCGTTGTAGGCGTCGTTGATGATCAGCGCACCGCTCGCGCTCGTACCGACCGCCATCCGCCACCGGGACAGCGCTGCCCGGCCCAGACCGTGCGCCACGGCCTCGATGTCGACGCCCAGCACCAGAGCCGCTGCCGCCGCTCCCAGGGCGTTGTGCGCCATGTGCGCGCCGGCGACCCGCAGGCGCACCTGCGCCCGACCCCACGGCGTCACCATCACGAAGGAGGGCCGGAGTTCGCTGTCGAGGGTGGGGTTGCCGGCGCGCACGTCGCCGGTCCTGAACCCGTAGGTGACCGTCGGCGCCCCGGTCCGCGCCGCCATGGCCGCGACATGGCGGTCGTCGGCGTTCAGCACGGCTGTCCCCGTCGCCGGCAGAGCGGCGACCAGATCGGATTTCTCGCCGGCGACGGCTTCGAGTGTGCCGAAGGCCTCTGTGTGGGCGGCACTCACCGCGGTGACCACCGCCACGTCGGGCCGGGCCAGCGACGCCAGGTCGGCGATCTCGCCGGGCGCATTGGTGCCGATCTCGGCGACCAGCGCCCGCTCGGAACCGGTGGCGCCCAGCAACGTCAATGGCACGCCGATGCTGTTGTTGAACGAGGCCGGGCTGGCGTGCACCGCACCGGCGACACCCAGCGTCGCCGCCAGCAGGTC
>JAPONU010000574.1 GCA_026713745.1 bacterium | reverse complement strand
TCCACGTCCCGGCGCAGCCGCAGCGGGATCTCCGGGGGGATGAACATCGAGATGGCCTCCACCATGCCGTCTTCCATGTCGGTGCGGAACAGCAGATCGTCGGGCTCCACCGGGGTCATCTTGAAGGTGCGCAGCAGTTCCGCCGGGCGTTCCGGCGGAGTCAAGGTCACCTGCAACTCGCCGCCGGAGGCCACGAGCTCGCCGCCGGAGTACACCGCGGAGACTTCGAAGGCCGCCAGGTCCTCCACCAGGAGGATGTCGGCGTAGCGGCCCGGCGCCACGGCCCCCACCTGATCGTCCACACGCAGGGCGTCGGCGGCGTTGATGGTGACCATCTGGATGGCCGTCACCGGGTCGACGCCCTCGGCGATGGCCCGGCGCACGATGTGGTCCATGTGCCCGAGGCGCACCAGCGTGGAGGTGTCGGTGTCGTCGGAGCAGAGGCTCACCCGGCGGGTGGGCAGCCCGGCCTCGGTGACCGCCTTGATGCAGTCGGCCAGGTTGAAGGCCATGGTGGCCTCGCGCAGCAGGCAGAAGAGGCCGTTGCGCAGCTTGTCGATGGTCTCCTCGGCCGAGAAGCACTCGTGGTCGTCGCGGGCGCCGCAGTTGGCGTAGGCCCCCAGCGCCAGCCCGGTCACGAACGGGGCGTGGCCGTGGACGGGCAGCTTGTGCGCCTCGCAGAGCCCGATGGACTCGATGACATCGGTGTCACCGGCCCGGATGAAATCGAAGGTCGTCTCGGCGATGCCGTTGGCCTCGTCCCACTGCATGGCGATCCGGTGGTCGTCGGGCCCCACGCTGGCCCCGAGAGTGCCCTCGGGGATCGTGTAGGGGATCTTCGACGGCGGCGGATTGAAGATGCGCAATGGCAGGTCGGCCGCCTCGTCGAGCATGTAGCGAATGCCGTCGATGCCCTTCACCGGGGCGATCTGGTCGAAGGCGGTGCAGACCGAGGTGGTGCCGCGCGCCACCACCACCGAGGCGAACCGGGTGATCGACATCTTGGTGACCTCGGTGTGCACGTGCGGGTCGATGAGCCCCGGCACGATGTGCATGCCGGTGGCGTCGATGACCTCGGTGTCCTCGCCGATGGTCTCGCTCACGTCGCCGATGGCGGCGATGCGGTCACCGGCGATCGCCACGCCCGCCTCGTACACCTCGGCGGTGAAGACGTTCACGAGCTTTCCGCCGGTGATGACCTTGTCGGCGGATCGGCGCCCGAGGCCGACGTCGATGGCTCGCTGGCTGTACATGGTTGCCCTCCGTGGTGCGAAATGCGAAAGTCCCGGCTCCCGCCCTAGTCGACCCGCCGATGGCGGATCCTCGGCCTGGCCCTCCGGGACTTACGGCTTCGGCACGGAGCAGCACCGCACTGCAGCATCAGTATTGTCAAATGTCGACCGGCGTTCAACCGTTCGTGCCATCTGCCGCCTCAGGTCGAGTGGCGTCCCGGGCCATCCGGCACAAGCCAGGATCCGCGCTCCGGCGGCGCGCGGGCAACGCCTGCCGGCCACCCCCAGGGCTAGTGGAACGCCAGGTACTCCCGCAGTTCCCAGTCGGTGACGGCGCGGGCGTAGCGGGCCCACTCGGCTCGCTTCATG
>JAPONU010000573.1 GCA_026713745.1 bacterium | reverse complement strand
ATCCATGGCATGACCGTCTCGGAGGCGCAGGGCTACGGGCGCCAGGGCGGTCACACCGAGACGTACCGGGGCACCGAGTATCAGATCTCCTTCACCCCGAAGTCGCGCATGGACATCGTGGTGGACGACAAGGACCTCGACGCCACCGTGAAGGCCATCGTGGAGGCGGCGCGCACCGGCAAGATCGGCGACGGCAAGATCTGGGTGACCGAAGTGGACCGGATCGTGCGGATCCGCACCGGCGAGGAAGGCACCGACGCCGTCTAGCGGTTGTACGCCAACCGCAGCCCCGGCCGGGGCCACTCGTACGCCAGCAGCAGCCCCTCGGCAGCCTCGGTCACATAGGCGGTGCGCAGGTCCTCGCCTCCCCAGCAGACGTTCGTGGCCAGCGGTCCGGGCACCGGAACGTAGCTGATCTCGCCGTCGGGGCGCACAACGCACAGTCCCTCGCCGAGGGCTGCCACGACGACGGTGCCGTCGGCCTCCACCGCCAGGGAGTCGAAGTGCCCGAGCGTGTTGGCGAGGCATCGCTTGCTGCGGTGGTCGACCCGCCCGGGGCCGGTGATGTCCCAGGCCCACAGCCGCCCGGTGGGCGTCTCGGCGACGTACAGCACCGCACCGTCGGGCGACAGGCCGATGCCGTTGGGCCCCATGAGCGGGAAGATCGCCCGGCGGGCGAACGAGCCGTCGGTCGTGGCATAGAAGACGCCCACCCGATCCTCGTCATGCGCGCGCACCTTGCCGTGGTCGGTGAACCACATCCCGCCGGAGGCGTCGAAGACCAGATCGTTCGGGCCGCACAGGCGCCATCGGCCACAGGCGGTGTAGACCACGCTCACCTCGCCGGTGTCGAGGTCCAGGCGGTCGATACTGCCGGTGATGTACTCGGGGCTCTGACCCGCCCCGGTGCCCGGCGCCGCGGGGAGCCACACGCCGCGCTTGTCGTACCAGGCGAATCCGCCGTTGTTGGCCACGTAGGCCGCTCCGTCGGGACCGATGGCGAGGCCGTTGGGGCCCGCTGTCGTGACCCTGTCCCACTCGCCCACCGTCTCGCGAGCGCCGTCGGGGGTGATCCTCGTGACCCGCGGCCCGCGTACTTCCACCACGAGCACCGAGCCGTCGGCCAGCGCCACAGGCCCCTCGGGGAAGGCCAGACCCTCCGCCACGACCCGGTAAGGCAGGTCCACGACGGCTCCTGCCGTTCCCTTCGCCTCGAACCCGGTTGTCGCCATGCCACCGCCTCCTCGCTGGGTCTCGGGTGGGTCGTACATCACGCCGCGCACCCGCCGGCACACGAGGCTAACGGGCGGCCGGTCCTCGCCCGCCGGGTTGCGTGGCGAGCGCCGGGTCCGGTGTTACTGTCCGAGCCGTGCCCAGAGTCGTCGGTGCCGGCACCCTGCAGCCGCTGCCGCCGGTTGGTCGGCGCTTCAGCGACACCCGGCGGGTGCGGCTCGACGAGGCCGGCCCCGATGGCCTGCTACGCCTCGACGCCTTGGCCTGTCACCTGCAGGACGTGGCCACCGACGACTACCTCGACGCCGGATTCGGCGACGATCGCTCGTGGGTGCTGCGGCGGCTGCTGGTGGCGGTCCGCTCCCCCGCCGCCTTCGACGAGACGCTGACGCTGACGACCTGGTGTTCGGGCCTCGGCGGCCGCTGGGCGGAGCGCTCCACGCAGCTGCGCGGCGCCCGCGGGGCTCGCATCGATGCGGCGGCGCTCTGGGTGCACGTCGATCCCACCACGGGCTTACCGCGCCGCCTCACGCCGGAGTTCGAGGCCGTCTTCGGGCCCTCGGCCACGGGCCGGCGGGTCGGCGCCACGCTCCTGCACCCGCCGGTTCCCACGGCGGCTGGGGCGCCCCATTGGGTACCGCGGTGGTGTGATCTGGACGTCCTGGGACACGTGAACAACGCGGCATACTGGACGGCAATGCTGGAAGCCGTCGCCACCCGGGGCCTGCGTGCTCCCTATCGCGCCGGGATCGAGCACCGTGCCCCGGTGAGCGCCGGGCAGGTCCTGGACACGCCGGTGACCGTCTCCGCCGATGGGTCGGTGAGGATGTGGTTCGTGAACGCGGACGAACTGTGCGCCTCGGCCCTGGTGGGACCCGAGCCGTGCTCCGGCAGCGACAACAGCGGGGACGGACGGCCGTGAGGTGGCGCCCCACCGTCGCCGCGCTCGCTGTTCTGGCCGTCGTCGGCACGCTGGCCGTGGCGATGAGTTCGGCATCCTCGCCGAGCCTCAGCGCCTCGGTGGACGACCCGACGCTCGCCGCCGGCGGCGAGCCGTCCCCTGACCCCACGGCGCCCCCGCCGGCCGTCGCACCCGTCGAGCCCGGGCCGGTCGACGGGCCCGACGCCGGCACCGTCGTACCGGAGGAGGATCGTGCGGAGGCGCTTCCACCTGCCGGAGAGCCCGTCGAGGAGGATCCATCGAACGAACCGGAGCCCGCTGAGGGGGATCCGATCGATTCCACCGACGGGGGTGGGGATTCGGCACCGCCGAACAGCCGGGTGCCGGATCCTGCGGGACCGACGGACTACACCGCGATCCCGACGATCTGCCCGGATCCCGCGGATTCGTTCTTCAACATCTACACCGTGGGCGAGGACTGCTACTTCCTGCTGATCAGGGGCGAGGAGCCCGAGGAACTCACCGCCGAGGAACTCACCGCCGAGGAACGCGAACTGCTAGGGGCGGTTCCTTTCGTGGCGGGATACACCGCCGAGCCCCTCGGGGGACCGGCCCGAACGATCCGCTGGGGACCCGCCGGCGAGGCGGGTGCGCCGCGGTTCTATCTGACCTTCGACGACGGGCCGAACACCCGCTGGACGCGGCCGACCCTCGACCTGCTCGACCGGTACGGGGCGCGCGCCACTTTCTTCCCCGTGGGGGCGCACGCCGAGTTGAACTTCCACCTGATCGAGGAGATCGTCGCCCGCGGGCACACCATCGGCAGCCACCTGTGGTCTCACGAGAGGGCGACGCTCACCAGCGAGGAGCTGTTCCGCCGGGAACTGCGCGCCAGCGCCGAACTGTTCGGCGAACTCGGCACGAATTGCCTGCGCACCCCGTTCGGCGTCGTCAACGACGAGATCCTCGAATGGGCCGGCGACGAGGGGTTCGAGGTTGTGCTCTGGGGTGAACCGGACCCGCGAGACTGGGAATTCCCGGGGATCGAGGAACTCACCCGGAAGATGCTCGAAATGCAGAACGGCTCGATCCTGATTCTGCACGAGCACACCGGCGCCGACACCCTGGAGGCCCTGGACGCCGTGCTGGAAGCCCTTGACGCCAGAGGCTGGAGCTTCGACGAACCCATCTGCCCGCTGCAGTTCTGAACCGCCGGTCTCGACCACCCGCCAACACGGCAGAGACCTCAACCCGTCATTCGGAACCCCGCCCGAGTGTCATTCCGGCGACGGCCGGAATCCAGTGCGGCGGCACGGTGTCCGATCGCCACCCCCCGATCGTGGCACAGCACCCGCGGGGGCATATGCTGGACGCCCCTGTTGACCGTAGCTCAGTTGGTTAGAGCGCCGGGTTGTGGTCCCGGAGGTCGGGGGTTCAAATCCCCTCGGTCAACCGCCACCGGACCCGGCCCCGGCCGGGTGAGCGGCACGCCCCTCTAGCTCAATTGGCAGAGCAACGGACTCTTAATCCGCAGGTTCTGGGTTCAAGTCCCAGGGGGGGTACT
>JAPONU010000572.1 GCA_026713745.1 bacterium | reverse complement strand
ATCGTTCAGAGCGTGGCGGCGACCCGGTCGCGGGCCCCGAAGCAGGCGCGCCGCATCCGTTCCCGGATCGCCTCGCAGATAACCGTCGCCTGGAGGGTGTCGTCGTTGTTGAAGATCGTGTTGGTGGCGGCGCCCACGTAGCACTCCTCCTGGAGGTCGGGGTCGCCGAGCGAGCAGAGCTGCACGATCACGTTCGGGTCCTGGTCGTGAACGCTGCTGATGTCCCGGCCCAGGGCGCGGTAGCAGTCGTCGACCATGTCGGACCGCACGCCGTCGCAGATGGCGAACACCGCGGCGAAGTCCTCGGGTGCGTAGCCGATGTTGTGGAGCATCCAGGAGGTCTGCGTGGCGAAGCAGTCGGCCACGTAGGCGTCGGGAATGGCGTTGCAGGGGTAGACCAGGTCGTCGGTGCGCAGGTCCTTGGGGTTGCCCTGCTGGCCGTTGATCATGTTCTCCATGAGGGCGCCGTTCATGCAGGTGCTCTGTTCCCAGGGATCGACGAACACCTCGCAGTAGGGGATCGTGCCGAACACGTCTCCGCCGAGGATCTGCATGATGCCGTGGCCGAGGCCGTGGACGCAGTTGAAGTGCTCGAACGAGTACTCCCGGCGCGCCTGTTCGGTGCAGAACTCCGGCAGCTCGTCGACCAATTCGGTGCCGCTGAACCCGCCGATGGCGTACTCCACCACGCCGTGGTAGTAGCCCGACCAGCAGGCCGAGCCCTGGTAGGTGAGAGCCTTGCCCACGTCGCCGTACCACACCACGGCGTCGTTGCCCAGGTCGTGGACGATCTGGTGGCAGTTCGCCAAGACGTGGTCGTCGCTGCGGGACAGAGCGTCGACCTCGGCCACGGCCACGTCCGCGCCCTCGTTGCGCATGATCCCGCCGAAGTAGTCCCGGTAGCAGTTGGCCTTGCCCACGGTGCGCCCGGCGCACTCGACGGCACTGGCGGGCGGTTCGTCGTCCAGCAGGGCCAAGGCGTCCGCCGCGGCGGGTCGAGGCGCCGGGCCGACCGTCGTCACCTGCGAAGCCCCACTGCCGCCGGCGCCGAGGATCGCCGGGTTCAAGCCGGTCAGCAGCGCTGCGACGGCGAGGACGGCGCCGAGAGCCCATGCCTCGAGCCGCAGCGTCCGCGCCGAGACCGCCAGCGGCGCCCGCCCGCCGGTGTGGCGACGGCGCGCCAGCCAGCCGAAGCGCCTGTCGTGGTGGATTCCGAGGGGCACCACGACCAACGCCACCAGCCACAGCTTGACCAGCACGGTCGTGGCGTGGTTCGAACCGTTGAGCAACTCCGTGCCGGCCAGCAGCCAGGCGGACCGCAGGCCGGTCAGCACCAGCACGACGAAGGCCGCGGTCGCCACCCCGAAGAACCGATCCAGGAGCCTCCCCACCGCGGCCGCACGCTCGGCGGCCGGCCGTTCCCGCCACGCCGGCGAGGCGAAGGCCCACACGACGATCAGCAGCGGCCCCAGCCAGGCGCCCGCCGCGACCAGGTGCAGCGTGGCGATCCAGATCCCGAACGGGTCCTCCGACAGCGTCGCCGTGTGACCCGCGGCGGCGGCGAGGGCGGCGACGGCGAGCACGCCGATGCCGGCCTGCAGCAGCGTCCAGCCCGAGCGGGCCCTGCCGAGGCGCCCGGCCCCCACCGCCAGCACCCCCGTGCCGACGACGGCCAGGAGCAGGGAGCGGCCCGATCCCTCCACCAAGGCGAGGCGGACGTGCCGGCGCAGTGATCCGTCGCCGTAACCGCGGGTGACGAGCGCGACGGTGGCGGCGGTCCGCAGCACGATGGCGGCGTGCAGCACCAGCGCACCCGCCCACAGGGCACGGCGGGCGGTGGCGACGAGGACGGCCGATGCCACCGAGCGGACGCTCCCGGGGCGCAGATGCCAGCCCAGGGCGAGCAGCGCCCCGGCGACCAGCGCCAGACCCAGGTACCAGACGAACCGCCCGACGCCGTTGAGCACCTCGAGGGCGCGGTCCAGCGGCGGCGTGCGGGCGAAGTGCGCCGAAGCCACCACTTCGCCGTCGACGATGCCCACCCCCAGCACCACCTCGCCGGCGACGCGGTGACCGTCGGGCCCGACGGTCACCCAGGCCAAGCCGTAGACGCCGCCGGCGAGGGGTGGCAGGGCGAACTCGACGACGGTGGCGTCGGCGCCGGTCGCGGTGAGCAGGGCGGCACCCTCGAACGTCTCGCCGGTGACTCCGACGACCTCCAGTTGCACCGCGCGCGGGTCCACGGCCTCGGCGAAGACCAGCGTGAGTCGCTCGGGCGCCTCGGCGGTGATGGTGCGGTCGGCGGGGACGGTCTCCACCAGCCGGGTGTGTGCCCAAGCGGGCGACGATCCGGCGCCGACGGCGACGAGGGTGATGAGCGCGAACGCCAGGCCGAGGCGCAGACCCCGCCGACGACAGGCACCGTCGGGCGCACGCGAGGCCCCGGTGCTCCGACCCGTCACCCCGATGAGACTACTTCTCGGCAAGGACAACCTCAAAGCATCCTCGATCCGGGATGGTGGCCCAAGCTCGGGTTTCCTGGCGTCCCCGGAGGGTCACCTGAGGTGTCTCGCCTCGTCGGGCCCGGCCCGGGGAGGCAGCGGGGTGTCCTCACGCGGCGGAGCGACGCCCGACGTCTTCGGGAGCGTGCCTCGAGCGAGCAGCAGCGCCAGGCCGCACGCCACCGCACCGAACCAGAACGCCGATGTGATCCCGCCCAAGTGGCCGGCGACAGCGCCCGCGATGAAGCCGCCGGTTCCGAACGCCACGTCGAAGGAGATGCTGAACGAGGCGACGGCCTGTCCCCGCTCGGAAGTGGGCGCGGACTGGATGACCGATGCGAACAGCGCCGGGAACAGGAAGGTCTGCCCCACCGCCATCACGGCGCTGCCGGTGTAGGCCCCGCCGGGCGCCTTCCAGATCGCCATGATGGCGAGTCCCAGCGCTGAGAGGACCAGAGCGATGGTCGTGGTGGTCCGGGCACCGAGGCGGTCGGGGAGACGGGCCAGCAGCAGCCGCAGGACGAGGACGGCGCCCGCGAAGAGCAGGAACACGCTGCCCGCGTGCCGGATGCCGACCTCGGTGGCCCAGAGCGCCGCGAAGGTCATGAAGCACGCGAAGCCGAAGAGGCCGACCACCAGCACGCTTCCCGGCCCCACCGCAGCCGGGTGCACGATGGGCCTCGAGAAGAACTGACGCTGCCCGGTCGCGGGAGCGCGATTCTGCGGGGCGCGCACGGCCAGCAGCGCGCCGATACCGCAGAACACCGTGCCGACCAGCCACGTGGCCTCGAAGGAGAACCGTTCGATCAGCCACTCCGCCAGCAGCGGGCCCAGAGCCATGCTGGCGTACACCACCGCGGAGAAGTAGGAGGTCGCCTCGGCGCGCCGCCCTTCGGGGGCGATGTCCTGCAGGGCGGTCGCGGCACCGACGAAGAAGGCGGCCTCACCAACCCCGGTGAGAGCACGGAACGCCACGACGGCTCCGACGCTGTGGGCCACCACGAGGCCCAGCATGCTCACCCCGGCCAGCGACGAACCGAAGACCATCACCCAGCGCCGCCCCTTCGTGTCGGTGATCGGTCCCGCGACGACCCGCAGCACGGCTGCGGCCAGGCCCGAGACACCCATGGCGGCGCCGACGCCCCATTCTCCGCCCCCCAACTCCTCGCTGACGAAGACGGGGATGGCCACGAGCATCATGCCCGTGCTGACGAAGTACCAGATGCAGGCCGTCAGCAGCGCCGTGAACGTCGGTGTGAGGAGCCGCTGGGTGCCCGACGCCGCCTTCACCCCGTGAGTATGGCGTGCACTTCTCCCGGTCCGTGGACCCCTATGACGAGCGTGCTCTCGATGTCGGCCGAACGGGACGGTCCCGTGACCGCCACCAGCTGGCTGGGGAGGTCCTCGACGGCGCGGAGGTAGTCGCCGAGGGTGTCGACGATGGTGCCGGTGTCGATCACGAAGATGCAGGCCGCGGGCAGCAGGCTTGCCGCGCGTCCCCGGTTGTCGTCGGCGCGCAGGAGGATCGTGCCGGTCTGGGCTGCGGCCGCGACCGCCGGGACCACTCCGACGGCCGCCCCGGCGGCTGCCTGCGATCCACAGTCGGGCCAGACGAGATCGGCGGCGACGTCGAGTGCCGGGGCGGCGAGGACCGGTCCGTTGCGCTCGGCGGCGTAGGCGGCCACCGCGCCTCGCAACTCGCCGGCAGGCACGCGTTCCGCCGTTCCGCCCAGTGCCCGCCACGCCTGCATGAACCCGTCCGGACCGCTGCGTCCGCTCACGAACTGCGCCCGCGGCGTGGCAGGTCCTCCCTCGGTGGAACCGCCGGTCTTCTCAGACCGCAACCGTCTCAGGAACTCGTCCCTCGGTGTAGCGGCGCTCACTGCCCGTCCCGCCCACAATGCCGGGCCACTGGCCGCGCCGATGTCCCGGCGCGGTCTCCCGTCATTCCTGCGAAGAGCCGGTCCCGGACTCGATCCGGGGTCGGGATCCGGTTGGCGGCGGCTCGACCCGCTCGGCCGTTCACGGAAGTTCCCGCCCTCGCTGCCAGGCTCCCAGCCAGCCGATGTTCGGCAGGCGCCGGATCTTCCGCAGCAGGGGCATCCCGGCGCGGGCGGCGAGCACGGTGGCGCGGAACACCCAGTGCCGCGACCACGCCTGTGACCACAACCAGAAGCCCGCTCGCCGCAGCCGCGAGGCGTCGGCCCGGGCGTCCCGGTGGCGGAGTTGCAGCAGCAGGTCGTGCAGCGGGATGCGCACCGGGCAGATCTCGGTGCAGGCGCCGCACAGCGAGGAAGCCTCGGCGAGCTCGCGGGCTGCCGGGTCGGTGGGTCTCAGGAGCGGGGTCAGCACCGCCCCGATGGGTCCGCTGTAGACCGAGTCGTAGGCGTGTCCACCGACCTGGCGGTACACCGGGCAGACGTTCAGGCAGGCGCCGCAGCGGATGCAGTGAAGCGCGGAGGAGAAGTCGCTGTCCACGAGGGCGCTCCGCCCGCCGTCCAGTACGACCACGTGCAACTCCTCGGGGCCGTCGGCCTCCCCGGGGCGCCGCGGTCCGGTGATGATGTTCGTGTACACCGTCAGCGCCTGCCCCGTGGCGGAGCGAGCCAGCAGGTTGAGCATCACGTCGAGTTCGTCGAAGTCGGCCACGATGCGCTCGAGTCCCATGAGGGCGATGTGCGTCGGCGGGAGGCTGGAGCACATCCGCCCGTTGCCCTCGTTCTCGACGAGACAGATCGAACCGGCGGCGGCGACGGCGAAGTTGACACCGGTGATACCGACTCCGGCATCCAGGAACGCCTGTCGCAGACGCGTCCGGGCGTAGGCCGCCTCGGCGGTGATCTCGGCGCTGACGGGCGCGCCCCTGTCTGCGGTGAGCAATTCGGCGACCTCGAAGCGGTCCTTGTGCATGGCCGGCGCAACGATGTGAGACGGTGGCTCGCCGGCCAGCTGCTGGATGAACTCGCCGAGGTCGGTCTCCACCACCTCCGCGCCGGCCCGCTCCAGAACGTCGTTGAGGTGGATCTCCTCGGAGACCATGGACTTGCCCTTGGCGATCACCTTCGCGCCGCGTCTCGCCACGATGCCGGCCACGATCGCGGTGGCCTCGTCGGCATCGGAGGCCCAGTGCACGTGGCCGCCGAGGGCGCCGAGGTTGTCCGACCAGCGTTCCAGCAGCTCCGGCAGACGCCGGAGGGCTGCCGCCCGGATGGAGGACCCGGCGTCGCGCAACTCGTCGGCGTTGGCCAGCTCCGCGATCGCCTCGTGGCGGCGCTGCACCATGAGGCCGGTCCCACGGGCGATGGCCGCGCGCATCCGGTCGTCGGCGAGGGCGTCATCGGCGCGGCGGCCGAAGCTCACGGGAGTGGCGGTCGGCGTGCTCACGGAATGATCCGGCCGATCGGTTCCGGTGGGTGCCGGTTGGGTGCGGGCGTGGTCACGTCCGGCGGTCCAGCAGTGTCGCGACGTGATCGAACCGGAGTTCCATGCCCCGCCGTCGGGCCCGGCCCTGCAGGTGCAGCAGGCACGAGAGATCACAACTCGTAACCTGTTCGCAGCCTGTGGCGGCGAAGTTGTCGAGCTTCTCGTCGGCCATGGCGACAGACACTCCCGGCATCTTGACCGAGAACGACCCGCCGAACCCGCAGCAGCGCTCGGTTCCTTCGGCGTCGGTCGGCGTCCGCCCGGCGTCGGAGAGCGCACGCCGCACCGTGGTGCCGGCGCCGAGTTCGCGCAACGCATGGCAGGAGTCGTGGACCACGACGGCTCCGCCCGCGCCGATGGCCCTCGACGGTTCGTCGCCGCCGCCGGTTGGAGGCAGAGGTCGGTCCTCGCCGGGTCCCGCCGGAACCGGGGTTTCGACCCCGAGGCCCGGCTCGCCACCGGCCGGCTGTGATCGATCCTTGCTGATCACCGCCGCAGCGGACCCTGTCAGGAACGCCGTCAACTCGACGGTCCGCGCCGCGGCCCGGCGCGCTGCGTCCGCGTCCGCGGTTCCCTCGAACAGCTCCGGCCAGTGGTGGGACATCATCGTGGCGCAGGATCCGGAGGCGACGACACAGGTGGTCTCGCCATCGCCGAGGGCGCGCAGTGTGCGCCGTGCGACACGCCGTGCCTCGGCGGCATAGCCCGCGTTGTAGGCGGGCTGGCCGCAGCAGGTCGCCCCGGTCACCGGAACGGGTTCGTGGCCGGCCGCCCGGAGCACCCGCTCCGTCGCCGCCCCCACATCCGGCCGCAGCAGTTCCACGAGGCAACTGGCGAAGAACTGCACCCGCATGCGGCGCACGATAGCCCCCGCGATCCTGTGGGACTGCCTGAGGCACCCGTCGAGCGGCCCGGCACCACCGGCGTCGGCGGTCGCCGTCGGATGCTCCTGTACGCTTTCGCGCCTATGGCCACCCACTCCATGGCCGAGCGCCTCGCGGAACTCGCCAAGCGCAAGGAACAGGCCGTTCACGCCGGCCCCGAGCGGGCTGTTGAGCGCCAGCACGCCAAGGGCAAGCTGCTGGCCCGCGAGCGGATCGACTACCTGCTGGACCCGGGTTCGTTCCACGAGTTCGACATGTTGGCCCGGCACCGGGCGACCGACAGCGGCCTCAGCGACCGCCCCTACACCGATGGCGTGGTCACAGGCTGGGGTACCGTCGACGGCCGCAAGGTGTTCGTCTTCGCGCAGGACTTCACGGTCTTCGGGGGTGCTCTCGGCGAGGTGTTCGCCGCGAAGATCCACAAGGTGATGGACCTTGCCGTCACCACCGGGTCGCCGGTGATCGGTCTGAACGACGGCGCCGGGGCGCGCATCCAGGAGGGGGTCGTCAGCCTCGACTCCTACGGGGGCATTTTCTCGCGCAACGTGCGTGCTTCGGGTGTGGTGCCGCAGATCTCGGTGATCCTCGGGCCGTGCGCGGGAGGGGCGGTCTACAGCCCGGCGATCACCGACTTCATCTTCATGGTGCGCGAGATCTCGCACATGTTCATCACCGGGCCCGACGTGGTGCGCACCGTGACCGGCGAGGAGGTCTCCCTGGAGGACCTCGGCGGCGCCCGCAGCCACGCCACCAAGTCGGGTGTGGCGACCTTCGTGCGCGACAGCGAGCACGAGGTGCTCGACGCGGTGAAGGAGCTGTTGAGCTTCCTGCCGTCGAACTACCTCGAGCATCCCCCGCACTACGAACCGCTCGACTCGCCCGACCGCGGTTGTCCCGAACTGCACGCCACCCTGCCGGCGAGTTCCAACCAGCCCTACGACATGCGAGACGTGATCACCGCGGTGCTCGACGACGGTGAGTACCTCGAGTACTTCCCCGACTGGGCGCAGAGCATCGTGTGCGCGTTCGGTCGGCTCGACGGCCACACCGTCGGCGTCGTGGGCAACCAGCCGCGGGTGCTGGCGGGCGTGCTGGACATCGAGTCATCCTCCAAGGCGGCCCGCTTCGTCCGCACCTGCGACGCCTTCGGCATTCCCCTGCTGACTCTGGTGGATGTGCCGGGCTTCCTGCCGGGCGTCGACCAGGAGTACGGCGGCATCATCCGTCACGGTGCGAAGCTGCTCTACGCGTACTGCGAGGCGACGGTGCCGCGCATCTCGGTGGTCACGCGCAAGGCTTACGGTGGCGCCTACGTCGTGATGGACTCCAAGTCCGTGGGTTCGGATCTGTGCTTCGCCTGGCCGTCGGCGGAGCTGGCGGTCATGGGGCCCCAGGGAGCCGTGGAGATCCTGCACCGGCGCGAGCTGAGCGACAGTGCCGATCCCACCGCCCGACGGGATGAATTGGTGGAGGACTACATCGAGCGCTACGCCAACCCGTACGTGGCCGCGGAGCGCGGGTACATCGACGACGTCATCGACCCTGCCGACACCAGGCGCAAGGTGATCGCCGGGTTCGAGGCGCTGCGTACCAAGCGGGCCGAGCGCCCCCGCCGCAAGCACGGTGTCATCCCGTTGTGAGCACCCCGACCGCCCCCGCTCCCCGCGTCGCTGCGGTGACACCGACGCCGGCCGACGACGGCGAGGTTGCGGCGATCGTCGCCGCTGTCCGCCTGCTGCTGCGGTGGTCCGGGACGCCCCGGGCCACTCCGGTGCGATCGGGGTGGCGGTTCGCCGGTCGATGGTGGCGCTGAGCGCCCGCCGGGCAATGCCGCGGGGCGTCGTGGTTTCCGTTCCGGCCACCTCCCGAACCCACTCGGCGGCACCCGGGTCCGCGCCGCCGGGGGGTTGTTGAGCAGACTCCGGGGGACCGCCGCGGTGTCCTCCGACGTTGCGCCGATGGAGGGGACGCTCCGGCCGGCGGTGGACCCGGGCTCGAACATGCGCATCGTCGGTGACAGCGGCGCCCTCCGGGACCGGCTGCGCCCTGTCGTCGTGGACATGCAGCGCCGGGCCGTGGGGCGGGTTCTGGACATTCGCGGGCCGCTGGCGAGCGGATTCGCCTACGAAGCGGTGCGGGAACTGGTCGTGGCGCCCCCGTCTTCGGTCGCCGACCGGCCCGGCGAGCACTTCGACACGGTCTGCTCGTTCGGGGCGCTGTCGGCGGCGCCGACTCCGGACTCCCTCGTCGCCGCGCTGGCGGGGTTGCTGGGGTCCGATGGCCGGTTGCTGTTCGTGGAACTCGACGGCGATGCCCGCCGCTGGCGTCGCCGGCTGGACCGCATCGCACGTCGCCGGTGGGGCATGTCGATGTCCCGCGACATCTCCGGTGGACTGTGGGCCGGCGGGTTCGAACTGACCTCGCTGGACAGGCGCCTGCTGCGTCGGGGCGTGGTGGGGTCGCTCCGTGTCGTCGTCGGGGCGGCCCGGCTCGACCCGCACCGGACCGAGGCGCCGCAGGGCGCGGACGGGGCCGCGCCGTGAGCCGGGGAACGCTGGCGTTCGTCGGCGGCGGGGAGTTCTCAGCCGGCTGCGACTTCGACGCCGCGCTGGCGGCGGAGTGCGGGGCACCGGAGGTCGTCGTGCTGCCCACGGCCTCGGCCTACGAGAACCCCTCCAAGCTCCGGGCGCGTGCGGGGCAATGGTTCGAGGCGCTCGGGGTCGGCTGCCGCTGGCTCGACGTTTACCGGCGGGCCGACGCGGAGGATCCGTCGACAGCAGCGGTGGTGGCGCGGGCCGGCATGATCTACCTCACCGGGGGGTCGCCGCTGCACGCCCGCTCCACCCTGCTGCGCACCGCCGTCTGGGAGGCCCTTGTGGACGCTTCGGGCGCCGGCGCCACCGTCGTCGGGTCGGGCGCCGGCGGCAACGTGCTGTGCGACCACATGGTCGATGTGCGCGGCGGTGCCTTCACGCTCGGCCTCGGGCTCACCGACGAACTGGCGATCGTCTCCCGCGCCAACACCCTGTCGGCCGAGCGGATCGCCCGTACCGTCCAGTTGGCCCCGCCCGGGCTGCTGGTGGCGGCCGTGGACGAGCGCAGCGCCGTGATCAACAGGCCCGACGGTTCCTGGGAGACGGTCGGCGAGGTCGTCCTGTACCGGGACGGGGCACGGACCGTCCTGGGGGACCCGGCGCCCTGAGCCGGGCAAGCGGGGGCTCCCGGCTCAGGCGCCCGGAAGGTCGCCGCCGAACGCCGCGGACAGGCTCTTCGGTCACTCCGGCGAAGGCCGGACTCCACTGCCGAGCGGCGCGGCCGGCGGGTTGCCCGGCACGCTTCGGGGAGTGCCGCTCAGCCGGTCTCGATCGTGACGCTGTTGACGACCACGGGCGGGTCGGGTGCACCGCCGAGGCCGCTCGCCGGATCGGCGACGTGGCTGGTGAGCATGTCGGTGAGGACGTCGAGCCCCTCGACCACCTCGCCGAAGACCACGTACGTGCCCTGGCCGTCGAGCAGGCCGGCGTCGGGGGTCACGGTGAAGAAGTACTGCGCGCCGGCGCTGTTGGGCTCGCCACGGCGGGCCATCACCAGCTGGCCCGGCCGGTAGGTGAACCCGGTTCCCTCGTCCCACAGCGTGTAGCCCGGGCCCGGGTCTGCGGCGCTGTTGGTGTGCGGCGACCCGCCCTGCAGGATGCCGATGCTCGGGTCGCTGCGGTGGACGAGAGTCTCGTCGTAATAGCCGGAGCGCGCCAGGTTCACGAAGCTGTTCACGGTGCCCGGCGTGTTGGTCACGTCGAGGGCCACCCGTACGACGCCCCGGGAGGTGTCGAATACGGCGGTGTGCGGTGCCGAGGTGTCGATGCACAGCATCGGCGCCCCCCCGAAGTCCAGCACCGGCGCAGCGACGCCCCCGGTGGGAGCGCATTCCTCGGTGCCGTAGTCGGCCTCGCTGTACGGCACGTAGTCGGGGCCGCCGGGCTGAGGCGCCTGGGTTGTTGCGGCGGGCGGCTCGGGGGAGGACTCGGCCGTGGGCTCTTCGGATTCTTGCGGTTCGTCGGACTCCTCGGTGGCCGATGTGGCGGTGTCCGATGTCGAGCCTTCGTCCAGTGCGTCCCCGGTCTCGGCCGTCATGTCCTCGCCGGCGCCGGATCCGTCGGATTCATCGTCGGGCGTGTCCGTCTCGGCGGTCACCTCGGCGCCCACCGGCGGGGGCGGGGCCTCCGCTTCGGGTTCGTCCTCGCGGCCGCTCAGCGTGATGCCGAGGAAGATCCCGATGATGGCCAGCGCCACGGCGCCGACCCTGATGATCGTGCGCCTTCTCTTGGCCCGTGCGGCCGCTGCCTTCTCCGCTTCGCGCCGGGCCTGTGTTCCGGCCTTCTGGCGAGCGCGCTTCTCGGTGCTCATGGGGTAGAAGCTACCGGCGCCCGAGGCGCACAGTGACAGCGGGCGGCGTTACGGTGGCGACGATGGCGCTACTGGTCCAGAAGTTCGGCGGCACGTCGGTGGCGACGCCCGAGCGCATGCGCGAGATTGCCGAGCAGGTGCGCTTCAGGCGCCTGCAGGGCGACGACGTCGTGCTGGTGGTGAGCGCCATGGGCAGTGAGACCGACGAATTGCTGCGCCTCGCGGCAGCCGTCGCCGACCGGCGCCCGGGCCGCGAGATGGACATGCTGATCACCGCCGGCGAGCGCAAGGCCACGGCGCTGATGTGCATGTGTCTGGCCGATCGCGGTGTGCCCGCCGAGTCGCTGACCGGCAGCCAGGCGGGATTCATCACCGATACCACCCATCAGAACGCCCGCATCCTGGAGATCCGCCCCGACCGGGTGCGGACCGCCATCGCCGAGGGCAGGGTGCCGGTGGTCGCCGGCTCGCAGGGCGTGTCCACCAACGCGGATGTGACCTTTCTGGGCCGTGGCGGATCGGACACCACGGCGGTGGCTCTTGCGCACGTGCTCGACGCCGACGCCTGCGAGTTGTACACCGATGTGTCCGGCGTGTTCACCGCCGATCCGCGCGTGGTGCCCCGAGCCCGCCGCATCGGCCGGCTGTCCTACGACGAGATGCTGGAGATGACAGCCACCGGCTGCCCCAAGCCGGCGATGCGCTCGGTAGAGGTGGCCCGGGCGCGGCGAGTCCGGCTGCACGTTCGCTCGGCATTCACATGGGAGCCGGGCACCTGGATCGACGAGGAGGATCCTGAAATGGAACAGGCCATCGTTGCCGCGGTCACGCACGACACGTCCGAGGCCAAGATCACCGTTCCCGCTGTGCCCGACCGGCCGGGCATCGCCGGCACGCTGTTCCGCCGGCTCGCTGATGTGGACGTGAACGTGGACATGATCGTCCAGAACGTCTCGGCGGACGGCGCCACCGACATCTCCTTCACCGTCCCGCGAGGGCAACTGGAGGTCAGCAGATCCGTGGCGCAGGAACTCGCCGATGGGATCGGGGCCGGCGCGGTGACCTGCGACGCAACCATTGCCAGGGTGAGCCTCGTCGGGGCCGGCATGAAGACCAACCCGGGTGTGGCGGCGACCATGTTCGAGATCCTCGGAGCCGGCGGCATCAACATCGAGATGATCTCCACGTCCGCCATCCGCATCTCCTGTGTGGTCCGGGAGGACGATGTCGTCGATGCCGTCTCGGTCCTGCACGACGCCTTCGGCCTCGACCAGCCAACGGCTACGGTCGGGTCGTGAGCAAGCGCAAGACCCTCTACCTGGCGAATCCCGACGGGTTCTCGCCCGCCCAGCGCGCTGGGCCGCTCAACGAACTGATCGCCGCGCTGGAAGCGGTCGGGGCGGAGCCGTGGGAGCCCTTCGCACTGGGCGACCAGGAGGGATGGATCGGCAATCCCGGATGGGCCTACAAGGTCGGCCGGAACGACATGCGGCTCGTGCGCGAGGCCGACGGCATCTTCGCGGTCACCAACGGCTGCCCGCCCGACGAGGGCGTCATGGTGGAATTGGGCATGGCCATCGCCTGGGGCAAGCCGACGTTCCTGTTCCGCGACGACTTCCGGCGCTGCGCCGACAGCGAGACCTACCCGCTCAACCTCATGGTCTTCACGGGCCTGCCCCAGGAGGGCTGGCAGGACTACTGGTACGGCTCTGTGGAGGAGATCGCCGACCCCACCAAGGCCCTCGCCCGCTGGCTGCGGGGAGCCCTGTAGCCAAAGCTCCCGGCTTCCGGGAGAGCTACCCCACCTAGGGGCGACACCCGCCGCCACCCCCACCGCCGCCTGTAGCCAAAGCTCCCGGCTTCCGGGAGAGCTACCACTGGCTACGTGGTGCAGCGCCTATTCGAGCGGGATGTCGGCGCAGCGGAGGCGGCTGAAGTCGCCGGGCGGGAATCCGTAGATGCGTGGGTTGGCGATGAAGCCGGTGCCGGGTCGGTTGGTATCGAGGTAGGCCTCGATGCCATCGGCAGTGGCTTTCGACGCGGCGGTGATGTATTCGGGGGTGGCGAATAGCGCGGCTTCGGAGGCGTTGGTGAGGTAGCCGTACTCGATGAGTGTGGTGGTTGTCACGGGCAGCCTGATCATTCCCAGCACGTCGCCGCCGTTGGGCCAGTTGATGCGTTTCACCCCGGCGTCCGCGAGTCCGGTCCACGCAACGCCCTCGAAGGTGCTGAGGGCATCGGTGATCTCCTCGTACAGCACGCCGGCGAGCCGGGCCGATTCGACTGATCTCGACTGTTGGTACAACTCGGTGCCCGGGCCGTTGGTCGGTGACCAGGTGGGGCCGTTGTGGTGGATCGACACCAGGACCTCGGCGCCGAGCGAGTCCGCGAACGCGGCGCGCACCGTCCGCGACACGCCGTAGTTGCCGGTGCGGGTCAGCGTGGCGCTGATGCCCCGCGCGGCGAGTTCGGCCAGGGTGGCCTCGGCCAGGGTCAGGTTGAGGTCGCGTTCGACGAGCCCGTTGGGGCCGACGGTGCCGGGATCGGCCGGACCGCCGTGGCCGGGATCCAACACCACGCGCACCGGCCCGATGGGTGTTCCGCCGGCCGCCTCGGCGGTGTTCCCGCACGGCGTACGAACGAGATGTCCGCCGGCGGTCCGCTCCAGCACGGCCACCGGCACACCTGTCGGCGTCACCAGGGCGGTCGGCACCGCCGGCGGGCCGTCTCCGACCTCGACCGACGGTCCGGAGGTCTTGTCCAGGACGTAGGGGGACGACCGCAGCCACGTTCCCGTCGGAGCCCTGTCGTAGGGGAGGAATCGGGCGGGGGGCAACCACTTCACGCCGTCCACGTCCATGCGGAACTCGACCCGCCCGTCCGCCAATTTGCGAGCTTCGATATGGATCTCCGCCGGGACGGCCAGTTCCACCCGCCGCCGCAACTTGTCGCGACCCCGGCCGATGGCGGCGGGGTGCCCTGTAGCCGGGGTGCCCGGACTCGGCGGGCCGCTGCCTGCCACTGCGAGTAGGCGGTTGTGGAAATCTCCGCAGTTTGCGGATCGCAAAACTAGAAATATGTACTCCGCAATATAACATCTAATCTGCTTGTGATTTCACAAGTAAAGTGTTCGCATTATTCAATGTGCACCTTCCTGGGATAGCCTTTGGAACGTGCAGGTCAGGTTCCCTCGCGTCGTTGAGCGGCTGTTGGGCGACGAATTGCTGTCCGAGTTCCCCGCGGTGCTCCTCGTGGGTCCTCGCGGCAGCGGCAAGTCGACGTCCGCCGCCGTCTTCGCCAGCGACACGATCGACCTTTCCGTGCCGAGCATCTGCCAATCTGTGAGATCCGCATCGACGACCGCATCTGGGCGCTACCGATAGGGACCCTTTGGCGCCCCGCCCGCTGATCCGGGACTCTCGCTCGGTCCGTGTGCCGGGGACCGGGTGGACGAGCGCGGTTGCATTGCCGCGTGGCGAACTCCCCGGAGCAACCCCTGCTGCCGCCTCTCTGAGGCCCAACGAGAAGCGGGTCAGTGACCGGTGCGCTGGTCCGCTTGGGGCGGTTCGGGTATGCCCATCTGCACGGTCGGTGTCGTGCGGGTGAGATCCCAGCGGTCCAGCGCGTGCTCAATGGCTGCCGCGAGCCTTCTGGTGCCGGCGACCGCTCGTCCGGCCGCCGGATTGGCATCTTCCAGGTGGTCGGCGGCGAGGCAGACCACGCTGCAGGCAGCGGCGGCGAGGCGGTGGGCGTGAACAGTGAGGGCCTCCAGGGCGGTGTCCGGGAAGTCGCCGGGATAGGTGCCCCGCTGGCGCCACAGCGTCACCTCCGCAAGGTCCAACCCCACCATCAACTCTTGTGCAGCCTGCTGGACCCGATGGCCCCCGAGCTTGGCGACCAGTTCGTCCAGGTGATGAACCCGCCCCGGCGGCTCGGCGCCATAGACGTGTACGAGTGCCTTCAGCGCGGTTTCCAGCGCAGTCTGCGATTCGGCGCATACCGCCCGCAGGCGGACAGCCACCGATGACAGATAGCCGTCGGCCAGGGCTCTGCGCTCGGCCGGGGCGGGTTCAAGCGCGGTCTCGATCCTCCGCAGGGCATCGTTGGCGTGGTCGAGGGACAGGGCGGCGTCGCCGGTGTCGCTGGTTGGCATCCCGATCTCCTTCGCCCAGTTCACCGACCCGTTGGGCGATTCGCACAGGACCACAGCGTCGCCGGCGACGCCCCGCTCGAAGCTGGTGCGCAACCGCTCGCTGCGATGGCTCCATTCGGGCCAGTCGGTGACCCGCACCTCGACCGGTCGCCCCGCAGCCAGGCGCGCCAACCGGGTGAGTTCGACTTTGCGCGACCAGCGGGCGCTGTAGTCCAGATCATCGAAGACGGCCACCAGGTCGATGTCGCTGCTGGGGCTCTGGGTCCCCCGAGCCACCGACCCGTACAACAACACCGTCGAGGCGCCTGCAGCCACCAGCGCCTCCGCGGCGCGCTGCGCGTCCTGCCTGCTCGGCGCACCCGATGGAGCGACAGCTGCCACCTCACCAGGGTACCCGGCACAACCGGGGGCGGACCGACGCCACGAAGCCCTCGCTTGCCGGCGGCGGGGTGTCGGGGCAGGTGGGTTAGCATCGCCGCCGTGCAGTACCCCTCCGAGGCGCTGGCCGGGGTGTTCCCGGTCTTCCAGACTCCCTTCGACGACAACGACGACATCGACGCCGCCGCGCTCGCGGCCGAGATCGACTGGGTGTACGAGTGCGGGGTCGACGGGATCGTGCTGGCGATGGTCTCCGAGGTGCTCCGGCTGAGCACCACCGAGCGCCGCCATCTCGCCGAGTTGTCGTGCAGCCTCGGGCTGCGGTACGGGCCGGTGATCGTCTCGGTGGGCGCCGAGAGCACGAAGGAAGCCGTGGACCTGGCCCGCCACGCCGAGAGCGTCGGCGCCACAGCGGTCATGGCCATCCCGCCCATCTCGGTGGGCGTGCCCGACGGCGAGCTGTCGGCCTACTACGAGGCGTTGCTCGGCGCCATCGAGATTCCCGTGGTGGTGCAGGATGCCAGCGGCTACGTGGGCCGGCCGATGTCCATCCGGATGCAGGCCGACCTGCTCGACGCCTACGGCGAGCGGGTGCTGTTCAAGCCCGAGGCTGTGCCGATCGGCCCGCGCCTCAGTGAACTTCGTGACGCCACCGACGGCCGAGCGCGCGTGTTCGAGGGCTCCGGAGGCATCGCCCTGGTGGACAGCTACCGGCGAGGCATCGTCGGCACCATGCCGGCGGCCGACACCCCCTGGGCGCTGGTGGCGCTCTGGCGGGCGCTGGAGGCCGGCGACACCGCACGCGTCGAGGCCATCGCCGACCCGCTGTCCCGGCTGGTGTCGCTAATGCACAGCCTCGACGCCTTCGTGGCCATCGAGAAGCACCTCTTGGTGGCCCAGGGCATCATTCCCAGCACCCGCCGGCGCGGGCCGCTGGGCTACGAACCCGACCCGGAGACGCTGGCGGAGGTGGACCGGCTCGTCGGACGCCTGCGCGAGGCGGTCGACGGATAGCCGCACCCGATGCCGGGTTCGCTCCGATCGCGTCTACATCGTCATGCCGGCGCAGGCCGGGATCCATGTTCGCGGCGGTCCGGCCGGGGGTGCCGGTGGCGCTCCGGCGTCCTCTGAAAATGGCACGCCTGCACTGGCCCCCGGCACCCCCGCCCTCGGTTGTCGTGTCCCAACGTCATTCTGGCGCAGGACCGTTGCCGCGATGACCGAACCGAGGACGTTCGCCTCGCACCTCTGCGCTCCGGAGGGCCCGACCGCCGGGCCCGGCGGGTGGATCCTCAACGTCTGCTCGTTCACCCGGGACGAGTCCTGGCCGACCTGCGGCGGCGACATCTGTGCCACGCACGTGGGCGCCCCCGGTGCGACCAGACGACTCTTCAACACCGCCGCCGGCGGTATCGAGGGCATCCCGGCGGCGCTGGCGTTCGGCCCCGACGGTGCGCTGTACGTGACCGACGAGGGCCACCGGGCAATCCTGCGGGTGGATCCCGGCGGCATCGCCAGCCGCTGGGTGGACACGTTCGAGGGTGAGCCGCTCAACGGTCCCAACGATCTCTGCTTCGACGCGGACGGCAGTTGCTTCTTCACCGACCCGTGGGGCAGTTCGCTGGAGAACCCGGTGGGCGCCGTCTACGGCCGGGCAGCCGCCGGGGACCTGCATCGCATCGACTCCGGCATGGGTTTCCCCAACGGCATCGTGGTACGCGGCGAGCGGCTGTACGTGGCCGAGACGCTGCGGAGCTGCGTTTGGGTCTACGACATCGTCGGAGGTGGCGAGGCCGTGGACCGGCGCCTGTTCTGCCGCCAGCCCCCGGTGCCCGACGCGCCGGTCTCGGGTCCCGACGGGATGGCGTTCGACAGCGAGGGAAATCTCCTCGTGACCCACTTCGGGTCGGGCCACGTGTTCGTCTACGACACCGCCGGCACCGAGGTGGACCGGATCCCCTGCGGCGGCACGTCGCCCACGAACGTCTGCTTCGGCGGGCCCGACCATGCCACCCTGTTCATCACCGTCGACGACACGGGGGAGATCATCACCGTCGACTGGGGCGTGCGCGGCGACACGCTGAACTTCTGCCCGACGGCGGTTTCGGGGACGCACCCATTCGCTGCCATGATGGCGACCGGCGAACCATTGGACTGACCGGAGAGGGACATGATCGCAAGGACGGCCCGCAGCACCCAAGGCGAGACACCGTGACCTCGGTTCGCATCGGGATCGACACCGGCGGCACCTTCACCGATCTGATCGCATTCGACGCTACCGACGGCACGGTCACCTCGCTGAAGGTGGCGTCGACGCCCACCGCACCGTTGAGGGCGTTCCTGGGCGCCATCGAGGCGTCGGGCGTCGCCCCTGATGACATCGCCTTCCTTGTGCACGGCACCACCGTGGCGACCAACACCATGATCCAGCGGGCCGGGGCCCGCGTGGGATTCATCTGCACGGCCGGCCACGAGGACATCCCCTACATCCAGCGGGTCAACCGGCAGTTCCTCTACGACCTGACCTGGAACAAACCCCGGCCCCTGCTGGTGAGCCGGCGGGACTGCTTCGGCGTCGCCGAGCGCATCGGTGCCGACGGTGAGATCCTGACACCTCTGAGCGCCGAGGCGATCGACGACCTCTGTGACCGGCTCGCCGCCAACGGCGAACTCGAGGCGCTCGCCGTGTGCCTGCTGTTCTCGTATCTCAGGACCGACCACGAGCAGGCGCTGGCGGAGGCGTTGCGGGAGCGATTCCCCGAGCTGCCGCTGTCGGTGAGCCACGAGGTGGCTCCCATCTGGCGGGAGTACGAACGGTCGAGCACCGTCATCGCCGACGCCTACGTCAAGCCGCTCATGCAGACCTACGTGGCGAGCCTGGCCGGTGGGTTGGCGGACGCCGACATCGACGTCAACTGGGCGATGATGAAGTCCAACGGCGGACTCATGAACGCCACCGCCGCCGCCGACCATCCGATCCACCTGGCCATGTCCGGCCCGGCGGGGGGCGCTGTCGCCGGCCGTCACGTGGCCGGCCTGCTGGATCTCGAGAATGTGGTCACCATCGACGTCGGCGGCACGAGCGCCGACGTGGCGCTCATCCTGGGCGGCGAGGTGGGCTACACCACGTCCTATGAAGTGGAGTGGGGCATCCCGGCGGCGATCCCCCTCATGGACATCCACACCGTCGGTGCCGGCGGCGGGTCCATCGCCTGGGTGAACGCCGGCGGCTTCCTGCAGGTGGGCCCGCAGAGCGCCGGCGCCGACCCGGGACCCATCTGTTACGGAGCCGGCGGGCAACAGGTCACCCTCACCGACGCCAACCTGGTTCTGGGCCACCTCGACCCGGACTACTTCTGCGGCGGCACCATGCGCCTCGACGAGGGTCTCGCCCACCGTGGGGCCGCAGAGATGGCGGCGGGCCTGGACATGTCCCCGCAGGAGTTGGCGCACGCCATCGTGGAGATTGCCGACGAGAACATGGCCAACGCCATCCGCATGGTCAGCATCGACCGGGGCCACGACCCGCGCCACTTCGCCCTGCTGGCCTTCGGCGGCGCCGGTCCGCTCCACGGCGCCGCGGTGGCGCGCAAGCTGCACATCCCCACCCTGGTGGTGCCCCCCTTCCCGGGCAGCTTCTCGGCGCTGGGGCTGCTGCTGGGCGATCTGCGTGTCGACAAGCTCTGGACGCAGTCGTTCCGCTCGGACCGCGTCGGTCCCGCCGAGGTGGCCGAACGCTTCGCCACCATCGCCCGGGCAGCCACCGAGGAGTTGCGCGCCCAGGGTTTCGAGGGCGAATGCGAACTGCGCTACGCCATCAACATGCGTTACCTGGGCCAGAATTACGAGACCGAGGTGGAGGTGCCGCCGATCGACGCCCTCGATACCTCCGGAGCCGCTGAACAACTCGAACGGGCCTACCAGGCCTTCGGTGACCGTCACCGGGCGATGTACGAGTACGTGATCGCCGATGCCGTCATCGAGATGATCAGTTTCCGGGTCTCCGCCATCGGGGCCATCCCCCATCCGCATCTGGCTCGCGTGCAACCCACCGCCGGCCATCTCGAGACCTCCCGGCAGGTGCATTTCGGCGCCGGAGGGCTCGTGGACTGTCGCGTGCTGCACCGCCGGGCGATGCCGATCGACGAGGTGTTGGAGGGCCCTCTGATCATCTCCGAGGAGGGTTCCACGACTCTGCTGGAACCGGGAATGCGGGTGCGTCGAAGCGCTGAGGACGTCCTGATCGTGGAGGTGGGCGCTTGACCGCGTTGCTCTCGTCCCCGGAGAGCCCACCGGGGGCGGCCGACCTCGCCGTCGACCAGGTCACGCTCACGGTGATCGACAACTACCTGGCCACGACCTGCCGCGAGATGGGCGTCGCCATGATGCGCACCGCCTACTCGCCGATGTTCAACGAGGCGCTGGACTTCTCGTGCGTGCTGTTCGACGCCGCCGGGCGGATGATCGCCCAGGCCGAGTTCTGCCCGTCCCAGATCGGAACCATCAAGTTCACCATCGAGTGGATGCTCGACGAGTTGGGCCCCGACGTGTACCGGCCGGGTGATGTGATCGTGATGAACGACCCCTACCGGGGCAGCGGCCACATCCCCGAGCACACCCTGCTGAAGGCGGTGTTCCATGGCGATGAGATCGTGGGTTTCGTGGCCAACTGCGCGCATCTGGCCGAGCCGGGGGCCAAGGCACCCGGGGGGCTGGCCGGCGATGCCACCGACATCTTCCAGGAGGGCCTGCGACTGCCGCCGCTGTGGCTGCAACGCGAAGGCGTGCCGCAGGAGGACATCTGGAAGCTGATCTTCGCCAACCACCGCACGCCCAAGGTCACCTACGGCGATCTCATGGCCATGGTCGGTTCGCTGAACGTGGCCGAGCGCAGGCTCACCAGCCTCCTCGACAGCTACGGCTACGAGACGGTGACGACAGCCACCGACGATCTCATCGGGATCGCCGAGCGGCGCATGTCCGAGGAGATCCGCCGCATCCCCGACGGCGTGTACCGCTTCAGCGACATCATCGAGGACGACGGCGTGGCCGAGGGGTCCTACCTGGTGGATTGCACCGTCGTCGTCGACGGCGGCGAGGTGACCTGCGACTTCACGGGCTCGTCCGGCCAGGCCGCCGGTCCCATGAACGGCACCTACGCGGTCACGGCCTCGTCGGTCTACAACGCCTTCATGCACATCACCGACCCCACCATCCCGCGCAACGAGGGCTGCTACCGACCCATCAACGTCATCGCTCCGCGGGGCACCATCGTGAACTGCGAGTTCCCGGCGCCGCTCGTGGGCGGCAACACCGAACTCAGCCCCCGCATCACCGACATCATCTTCGGTGCCCTCGCCGACGCGCTGCCCGAGCGCATCCCGGCGAGCCACGGCGGCACCGTCTGCTGCTTCCTGTTCGGCGGCCGGCACCCCGACACCGGCGACCTGTACTCCCACTTCCACTTCGAGGGCGTCGGTTGGGGCGGCCGCCCGTTCGCCGACGGCGACAGTCAGGTGATCGTCATCATCGGCAACGCCCGCAACACCCCGGTGGAGATCTTCGAGACGCGCTACCCGGTGCGGGTGGATTCCTACCGGTTGCTGGAGGACTCCGGGGGGCCGGGGCTGAACCGCGGCGGGCTGGGCGTCGAGCGCATCTTGACGATGGTGGTCGACGAGGTGACCGTCAGTGCGCTCTTCAACCGGATGCTGGTGGACCCCTTCGGCATCGGTGGCGGCAAGCCGGGTGCCAACAGCGGCATCTACGTGCGGTTGGCGGGCGAGGAATCCTGGAGCACCTTCAAGGAGAAGTTCGGGACGATGTCGCCGTCGAAGTTCTCGAACATCCTGCTGCACCGCGGCGATCAGGTGAAGATCCTGGCGCCCGGTGGCGGTGGCTGGGGTGACCCGCTGGAGCGCTCGGCGGACAGGGTCCTGGCCGACGTGGCCGAGGGTCTGGTGAGTGCCGTCGGGGCCGCTCGCGACTACGGCTTGGACATCGAGCGTCGCGGCGGGCGGTGGGAGGCCACCCCGACACCGGAGAGGGTGGCGGCCGGGTCCGGTACGCTCGCGGACCGGGACCGCAGGTACGCCGGACCGCCGGAGATCGTGGAGGTGAGCCCGTGACCGCCCTGGCTACGCCCCCGGAGAGCCGTTCGGTGGCCGCCGACCTGGTGGCTGATCAGGTCACGCTCACGGTCATCGACAACTACCTGGCCACCACCTGCCGCGAGATGGGCATCGCCATGATGCGCACCGCCTACTCGCCCATGTTCAACGAGTCGCTGGACTTCTCCTGCGTGCTGTTCGACGCCAAGGGCCGCCTCAGCGCCCAGGCCGAGTTCTGCCCCTCCCAGATCGGGACCATCAAGTTCACCGTGGAGTGGATGCTCGACGAACTCGGCCCCGACATCTACCGCCCGGGCGACGTCATCATCATGAACGACCCCTACCGGGGCAGCGGCCACATCCCCGAGCACACGCTGCTGAAGGCGGTTTTTCACGGCGATGAGATCGTGGGCTTCGTGGCCAATTGCGCCCATCTGGCCGAGCCGGGGGCCAAGGCGCCAGGCGGGTTGGCCGGCGACGCCACCGACATCTTCCAGGAGGGGCTGCGCATCCCGCCGCTGTGGCTCGAGCGTGAGGGGGTGCCGCAGGAGGACGTCTGGAAGATCATTTTCGCCAATCACCGCACGCCGAAGGTCACCTACGGCGACCTCATGGCCATGGTCGGCTCGCTGAACGTGGCCGAGCGGCGGCTCACGAGCCTCATCGACACGTACGGCTACGACACCGTCACCACCGCCACCGAGGACCTCATCGGCATCGCCGAGCGGCGCATGTCCGAGGAGATCCGCCGCATTCCCGACGGCGAGTACCGCTTCAGCGACATCATCGAGGACGACGGCGTGGCCGAGGGGTCCTACGTGATCGACTGCACCGTGGTGGTGGACGGCGGCAACGTGGCCTGTGACTTCACCGGATCCGACGGTGAGGCGGCCGGGCCCATGAATGCCACCTACGCGGTGACCGCTTCGGCGGTCTACAACGCCTTCATGCACATCACCGACCCGACGATCCCGCGCAACGAGGGCTGCTACCGGCCGATCAACATCATCGCCCCCCCGGGAACCATCGTGAACTGCGAGTTCCCGGCGCCGCTGGTGGGCGGCAACACCGAGGTCTCGCCGCGCATCACCGACATCATCTTCGGCGCCCTCGCCGACCCGCTGCCCGAGCGGATCCCGGCGAGTCTCGGCGGCACCTCCTGCTGCTTCCTGTTCGGCGGCCGGCACCCCGACAGCGGCGACCTGTACTCGCACTTCCACTTCGAGGGCATCGGCTGGGGCGGCCGCCCCGCCGCCGACGGCAACAGCCAGATCATCGTGATCAACGGCAACTGCCGGAACACCCCGGTGGAGGTCTTCGAGTCGCGCTACCCGCTGCGGGTGGACTCCTACCGGCTGCTGGAGGACTCCGGCGGGCCGGGGCTGAACCGGGGCGGCCTGGGGATCGAGCGCATCCTGACGATGGTCGCCGACGAGGTGACGGTGAGTGCCATCTTCAACCGCATGCGCGTGGACCCCTTCGGGATCGGTGGCGGCAAGCCGGGCGCCAACAGCGGCATCTACGTGCGCCTTGCCGGCGAGGAGGCCTGGAGCACGTTCAGCGAGAAGTTCGGCACGATGTCGCCGTCGAAGTTCTCCAACATCCGCCTGCGACGCGGCGACCAGGTGATGATCGTGGCGCCGGGCGGCGGCGGTTGGGGAGACCCGCTGGAACGCTCGTCCGAGCGGGTGGTGGCCGACGTGGCCGAGGGGTTCGTCACCCCGGAGGCGGCCCAGCGCGAATACGGTCTGGTCGTCCAGCGACGCAACGGGACCTGGGACGCAGCCCCGACGGCGGCGCGGGCGGATACCGGTCCCGCTTCATGATCCCGCCGCCTTCGCCCGTCGTTCCGGCGAAAGCCGGAATCCACAGTGTCGAGCCCCGCGTTGGGTCCGTTGCCGATTCGCGCTTGGGCCCTCCTTTCCCGTCCCTGTCCGTGGGCGGAAGGGAGTGGTCTCCGTGAGCGGCCGCTGGATCGAGCGGGAGCCCATGTACCTGTCCTTCGACGTGTACAACTGCGCCTACTGCGGCAAGAACGTGCCCCGCCACGTGTGGCTGGAGGACGTCGACGGCGACGACGTGCCGTTCTGCGCCCCGGAGATCGCGGAGGTTCATCTGCGGACCCGCCTGCGCAACGACCCCATGACTCGCCGTCCGGACGCGGATCTGGGCATCACCGAGCAACTCCGGATGGTGCGCCAGAACTGCAAGGCCCTGCGCCGGGACTAGCGGTGCGCCGGGACTAGCGGTCGACAACGGTGCTCCTGCGGCACGAACCTCCACCACACCGTCATTCCGGCGAAGGCCGGAATCCAGGGCCCCGTGGCTTCATGATGTGGCGGCCGCCGCCCCTCTGAATTCTGGACTCAGCGACATGCAGACTTTCGAACCCGACGACCTGAAGTTCACCTACAGCGCGGTGCACACCCCCATCGGCACCGTCGAGGCCGGCGAGGTCTTCGCCGTGCAGACCGAGGACTGCTTCACGGGGCGGTTCCGCCGGCCCGAGGGGTTCACGCCGGAGAACCTGGCGTGGGTGCTGGAGAACCTCGACGGCGTGACCGGTCCCGTCGCCGTGGCCGGCGCCGCACCCGGCGACGCCGTGGCGGTGACGCTGCACCGGGTGGAGGTCACCACGCCCGGCAGCACCGCCTGGAGCACGTGTGCGGCCGCCTCGCCCGGCGACTGGTGGGACGAGTGGTACGCCTGCGACGGCCTGGAGGTGCGCGACGGCTACGTCCACCTCGGCGACTTCCGCATCGCCGCCCGCCCGCTGGTGGGGTGCATCGCCACGGCGCCGGGCCGCGAGACGGTGTTCAGCAAGATGCAGGGCCGTTACGGCGGGAACATGGACTGCAACGAGGTGCGGGAGGGCGCGACCGTCGTGCTGCCCGTCGAGGTGGACGGCGCCTACCTCTACTTCGGTGACAGCAAGGCCCGGATGGGCGACGGCGAGGTCACCCAGGCGCCGGAGGTCGGCACCCGGCTGGAGGTGTCGGTGGAGATGGGCCCTCGACCCGCCGAGATGGGCTGGCCACGCGTCCTGAGCGATGAGCAGCTGGTGACGATCGTCTCGGCCCGCAGCATCGACGAGGGGTCCAAGCTGGCGTACGCGGAGATGCTGGCCTGGTGCACGGCGGCCTCGGGACTGTCCCGCGCCGATGTGGCACAGGTTCTCGGCATGCTTGCCAACGTGGGAATCTGCCAGGTTGCCAACGCCCTGCCCACGGCGCGCTGTGTGGTGAATCGAGCCGAACTCCCCTGGCCGGTGCAGGCTTTGTGAGCACGCCCGGAGGCCCGCAAGGCCCCGGAGGCTGCTCGTCAGCGCTGCCAGATTCCCGCCCCGTCGTTCCGGCGGAGGCCGGAACCCACCGCCCAGCCACCTGCCGGACGTCCCGGGCGGATTGTCCAGCAGACTCCTGAGGGCCGATGCGGACCCGCTACCGTCCGCCGGCATGATCCGGTCGTCGTCGGACCGCCATCCCGCCCGCCTCGTCCCCGATCTGCTCGCCGCCGCGGTTGCGTCGTTCCCCCGCCGGAACGCCATCGTCGTCGGCGGCGCGGCGGTCACGTATGT
>JAPONU010000571.1 GCA_026713745.1 bacterium | reverse complement strand
TACGACGTCGAGGCGCTGATCGCCCGAGCCCGAGCCTCGGCTCCGGCGGGGACCCGGCCGCCGCCGGCGCAGGCTGCCATTGAGGATTCCGAGGACGAGGTCACGGCGGCTCCCGCCGAAACCGGCGCGGACGCCGTCGAGGCTCCCCCCGGATCCGCCGGGTCCGACCCGGGCACGGGTCCACCCCTTGACGGCGTCATTACACCGATCGAGGGGGTCGACTGCGTTGTCACCGGGGCCGAACCGGCTCCCAACACTGCCGGCGATGGGAGCGAGGAGCCCACCGAGGCCGACCAGCCCGCCGGAGCCACCCCGGATCGCGACGGCGTGGACGGCACCGGCGAACCGGACGCAGGCGAGCCCGCGACCGGCGACCCGGCAACCGGCGAGAGCGACCCGGCGACCGACGAGGGCGACCCGGCGACCGACGAGAGCGATCCGGCGACCGACGACCCCGCAACCGGCGAACTCGGCGAGAGCGACCCGGCAACCAACGACCCCGCAACCGGCGACCCGGCAACCGGCGAGAGCGACCCGGCAACCAACGACCCCGCAACCGACCAGCCCGCGACCGACGACCCGGCAACCGACGAGGGCGAGCCCGCGACCGACGACCCGGCGACCAGCGAGCCCGGGGACGAGGTCGATCTCCCTGAATGCCCGCCGGGCCACGTTCCCGCCTCCGGGGACGCCGAACCGCCGGCGGATACCGCAGAACCCGGCGAAGGCGAACTCCCGCAGGATGCGGCAGGATCCGACGAGAGCGAGTCCGGCGCCGGGGAGGACCCGGAGCCTGGCGCGGATGCCGGGGCGTTCGAGCCGCTCACCTTCGAGGCACCGCGGCTGCCCGACGAGGAGCACCCGCTGGTGATGTACGTCGGCGGCGACTCCATCAGCCGCGACCTGGGTGAGGGTCTGGCGCGGGTCAGCCCGGCGGACGTCGTGAGGGTCGACCTCGACCCGCGCCCCGCCACGGGGCTGTCGCGGCCGGACTTCTTCGACTGGGCCCAGCATCTGGCCGGGGTACTCACCGAGAGCCTGCCGGATGTGATCGTGGTGCTCTTCGGGGCCAACGACTTCCAGAACGTGGAACACGACGGCGAGATCCTGGACCGCTTCGGAGACGAATGGCTGGACCTGTACCGCGAGCGGGTCGACCGGATCATGACGCTGCTGGGCCAGCCCGAGGTGCAGACCATCTGGGTCGGCCAGCCGCCGGTCCGCGAGCCGCGGCTGTCCGGCGGCCTGGAGCGCCTGAACACGGTGTACGCCGAGGTGGCGGCGCAACACCCCCAGATCACCTACGTCGACACGTGGGCGCTCTTCAGCGACGACGAGGGCGGCTACGTGGACGAGATCGACGGGGTCCGGCTGCGCCGCGAGGACGGCGTGCACCTCACCATCGACGGCGGGAACCGCCTCGCCTCGACCGTCTGGGACGCCATCGGACCCTCCTGGGGGCTGGGGTGATGACCCGACCCCGTTCGGCGATCCACCGGAGGCGGTCCGCTAAGGTTCGCCCATGGCCGACATTCTCGTGTACCACAACCCCGGTTGAGGCAGTTCGAGCACAACTCTCGACCTGCTTCGAGAGCGAGACGTCGAGTTCGACGTCGTTCACTACCTGAAGCAACCTCTCGACCGGGCCGCCCTGGAAGCCCTCCTGGCGATCCTGGACAATGACCCGTCGGACCTGGTGCGACGCGACAAGAATTTCAGCGACCTGGGCCTGACCTCCGAGGACGTGGCGAGCGTCGAGCAGGTCATCGAACTGCTGGTGGCGCACCCGCGGCTCATGCAGCGGCCCGTCGTGGTGCGCGGCGAGCGAGCCGTCATCGCCAGGCCGCCGAAGACAGTTCTCGAGTTGCTCTGAACCGTCCACCGGCCAGCCTTCCGCACCCGCCGGCTGTGACGACCCGGCCGAGTCGCAAGTGAGCCCTGCCGCGGACACCCCCACGCTCGTCGTCGAGGATCTCCGCACGTCCTTCGCCACCAAGCGGGGTGCCCTCAAGGCGGTCGACGGGGTGTCGTTCACCCTGGGTCGCGGGCGGACGCTGGGCGTCGTGGGCGAGTCGGGTTCGGGCAAGTCCGCCACGGCGCGCTCCATCATGAACCTGCTCCCGCCGGGCACATCCACCAGCACCGGCCGAGTCCTGCTCGACGGGCGCGACGTCCGCAACCTGCCCCGCTCCGAGAGCCGGCACATCTGGGGCGTGGAGGCCTCCATGGTCTTCCAGAACCCGATGACCACGCTGAATCCGGTCATCCCGGTCGGCCGGCAGATCGGCGAGGGCCTCCGCTACCACCGCCGGCTGTCCCGCGAGGCCGCTACGCGGCGGGCCCGGGAACTGCTGGAGCAGGTCGGCATCGCCGATGCTGACCGCCGGCTGCGGGAGTATCCCCATCAGCTCTCCGGCGGGATGCGCCAGCGGGTCATGATCGCCATCGCCCTCGCCTGCGAGCCGAAGCTGCTGATCGCCGATGAGCCCACGACAGCACTCGACGTGACCGTGCAGAAGCAGATCCTCGACCTGCTGGACCGCCTGCGCCGCCAGCACCGGATGGCGATGATCCTCATCACCCACGATCTCAGCGTGGTCGCCGGACGGACCGACGAGGTGATCGTGATGTACGCGGGACGGATCGTCGAGAAGGCGCCGACCC
>JAPONU010000570.1 GCA_026713745.1 bacterium | reverse complement strand
CGCTGGCGGACCGGCAGGTCATCGCCCTGGACATTGCCGCCATGGTGGCGGGCTCGGCGCTGCGGGGCGAGTTCGAGCAGCGGCTGAAGGCCGTGCTGGAGGAGATCGTGGCGTCCGGTGGCCGCATCATCACGTTCATCGACGAGATGCACGTCGTGGTGGGGGCCGGCAAGGCCGAGGGGGCCATGGACGCCTCCAACATGCTGAAGCCGGCGCTCGCCCGGGGCGACCTTCACATGATCGGCGCCACCACCCTGGACGAGTACCGCACCCACATCGAGACCGACGCCGCACTGGAGCGGCGCTTCCAGCCGGTGCTGGTCGGCGAGCCGTCGGTGGAGGACACCATCGCGATCCTGCGGGGGCTGCGGGAGCGCTACGAGGTGCACCACGGGGTGCGCATCGCTGATGTGGCGCTCGTGGCGGCGGCGGAGCTGTCGGACCGCTACGTGTCGGATCGGTTCCTGCCCGACAAGGCCATCGACCTGGTGGACGAGGCGGCCAGCATGCTGCGCATGGAGGTGGACTCGATGCCCACCGAGGTGGACGTGGCGCACCGCCGGGTGGCGCAGCTGGAGCTGGAGCGGATGGCGCTGGCCAAGGAGAAGGACCCGGCGTCGAAGGAGCGGCTGGCGGCCCTGGAGGCCGAGCTGGCCGCCGTGTCGGCCGACCTGGACGACATGCGCACCCACTGGGAGGCCGAGAAGGCCGCCATCGGGGGGTTACGGGAACTGAAGCGGACCCACACCGAGCTCGCGGCGGCCGCCGAGGCCCGCCAGCGGGCCGGCGACCTGGCCGGGGCCGCCGAGATCATCTACGGGCGGCTGCCCGAGGCCACCGCCGCCATCGAGGCCGCCACGACCGAGTTGGCGGCGCTGCAGGTCGACCGGCGCATGCTGAAGGAAGAGGTCGACGACGGCGACATCGCCGAGATCGTGGCGCAGGCCACCGGCATCCCCGTGGCCCGGCTGCTGCAGGGCGAGATCGACAAGTTGGTGCACCTCGAGAAGGTGCTGCACCATCGGGTGGTGGGGCAGGACACCGCCGTGGCCGCCGTAGCCAACGCCATCCGGCGCAACCGGGCGGGGCTCAGCGACCCCGGGCGGCCGGTGGGGTCGTTCCTGTTCTGCGGGCCCACCGGCGTGGGCAAGACCGAACTGGCCCGGGCCCTGGCCGAGGCGCTCTTCGACGACGAGCGGGCCATGGTGCGCGTCGACATGAGCGAGTACCTGGACCGCCACTCGGTGAGCCGCCTCATCGGGGCACCGCCGGGGTACGTGGGCTACGACGAGGGCGGCCAGCTGACCGAGGCCGTGCGGCGCCGGCCGTACGCGGTGGTGCTGCTGGACGAGGTGGAGAAGGCGCACCCCGAGGTGTTCGGTGTGCTGCTGCAGCTGCTGGAGGACGGGCGGCTGACCGACGGGCGGGGCCGCACCGTGGACTTCACGAACGTCGTGGTGATCATGACGTCGAACCTGCCGGGCGATCCGCGGGACTTCTTCCGGCCCGAGCTGGTGAACCGGATCGACGAGATCGTGCGGTTCGATGCGCTGAACCGCGAGAACATGGCGGAGATCCTGGAGTTGCAGATGGGATTGCTGCGGGAACGGCTGGCCGAGCGGCGCATCAGCCTGGAGGTGGCCGAGGAGGCCCGGGCCGTGCTGCTGGACGAGGGCTGGTCGCCCGAGTTCGGCGCCCGCGAGCTGCGCCGGGTGATCCAGCGGCGGCTGACGGATCCGATCGCCACCGCTGTGCTCGGCGGGGGCGTCGGCGACGGCGAGCAGGTCAGGGTGGAGTCCGGCGAGGGCGACGCGAGCGACTTCCAGTTCTGGGGTCGTCACAGCGTCCACGACGTGTGGATCTCGCTGGCCGAAGGGCAGGTCCTCTAGGCGGACGCCCAAGCGTTCCCGCGTTGGGAAAAGAAAACCCGGCCCCAACAGGGCCGGGTGGGTAATGCTTCGCAGTATGGCAGCTTCTTGATCGGAGTGCAACCAATCGAAGCTCATCGAAAGCACCGCTCTCCCGCAATGCTCTGATGTAGACATCTTGGCGAAGCCGTCCGTCGCGGTTGATCGTGCCGTCGACGAAGGCCGTACAGTAGATCAGCCGCTTCAGCACGGCTCCGTCGTCCACCCACTCCTGACGACGCTGGATTAGCCGCTCCGCGAGTTGTCGAATGTCGAGCCACTTCCATCCCTGCGCGCCTCGGCCGCAGAGACTTCGGCCTCCGTAGTAGAGGTTCAGACCATCTACATATACGCCCACCCGCACCTGATCAACCCTACCAACTCGGGTTGCCGCCCTGATCTGACGACCGGGACGCAGCTCTGTCGGTCGGGATCGTCCAGGTGGCTTTGGGGCTGGCCTCCAGGGGGGACGGGCCCTGGCGTTGGAGTTGGTACCAGCCGGCCGCGGCGACCATGGCGGCGTTGTCGGTGCACATGGCCCTGGTGGGGATGAAGACCTGGTAGTCCTGGGTGCCCAGGGCTTCGAAGCGGGCGCGCAACTCGGAGTTGGCGGCCACTCCCCCGGCGAGGCAGAGACTGTTGACGCCCCGGGCTTCGGCGGCGCGCAGCGTCTTGGCCTCCAGCACGTCGGTGACGGCCCGCTGGAACGACGCCGCCACGTCGGCCTGGGCGGCCCGGTCGGTGGCGGGGTGGCGGCGCAGGTGGACCGCCACGGCCGTCTTCAGGCCCGAGAACGAGAAGTCCAGGCCGTCGGCCAGCATCGGGCGGGGGAAACGGATGGCCTGCGGGTCGCCCTCGGTGGCGAGGCGGTCGATGACCGGGCCGCCCGGGTAACCGAGGCCCAGCAGGCGGGCCACCTTGTCGTAGGCCTCGCCGGCGGCGTCGTCGAGGGTCTGGCCCAGCAACTCGTAGCAGCCATGGCCGGCCATCTCGATCAGCATCGTGTGCCCGCCGGAGACCAGCAGCACGATCATGGGGAGGGTCGGGCCCGGTGCGGCGGGATCGACGCCTGCGGTCGAGCCGGCGGCGGGATCGGCACCTGAAGTCGAGCCCGCAGCCGGATCGGCACCTGAAGTCGGGCCCGCAGCCGGATCGGCTGCTGAAGTCGGGCCGGCAGCGGGATCGGCACCTGAAGTCGGGCCGGCGCCGCTAGTCGGCGCGCCGGTGGTGCGGTCGGCAGTCGGCGCGCTGTTGGGTACTCGGCCGGTGTGGCCGGCGCCTTCCAGGAAGGCGGCGTAGAGGTGCGCCTCGAGGTGGTTGACGGCGACGAAAGGCACGTCCCAGGCCAGCGCCAGGGCCTTGGCCGCCGAGACCCCCACGACGAGGGCGCCGAGCAGGCCCGGCCCTGCCGTGGCGGCGACGGCATCGGGAACGTCCGTGCCGGCGTCCGCCAGCGCCTGCTCCACGGCGGCGGGCAGCAACTGCAGGTGCGCCCGGCCGGCGATCTCGGGCACGACGCCGCCGAACGCCCGGTGCAGGTCGATCTGGCTGGTGACCACCGACGAGCGCACCTGGTGGCCGCCGGCCACGACAGCAGCCGCTGTCTCGTCGCAGGACGTCTCGATGCCCAGCACCGCCGCCGGCAAGCCGGCAGCGGAATGCTCAGCAGGGGGCGGCTCGGTCACTTCGGGCTCGGTCACTTCGAGGGCAGCGCGTATCGCGAGGCGCGACGCAGGCGAGGGGTTGTGCCGTGATGGTCCGGGGTGCAGAATGCGAGCACCGCCCTCTCCTCTCTGACCACTGAACCCATGGCAGGAGGGGGCGGCACCCTTAGGTCTAGGACCGTGTCGCAGTCTATACCTGCGGGTACCCGTCCGTAAACCCGGATCCCCTCGCGCTGCTCCGGACGAGCGACTGGTCCGCGGCTAGCCCCGCCCGGGAACCCGACCAAACCGCCATGGGGGAATGCCGCCAAGTTGTGAGCATCGGCTGGGACAAACAGCGAGGTTGTCCCAGTCAGAGGATCCCGAGGATCGCCGAGCAGGCGGAAGCTTCGACCTGGCCGGTGGTGTCGACCTCCAGCGCCTCGACGACGCCGTCCTGGATGACGGCGGCGTAGCGCATCGAGCGCTGGCCGAGGCCGTAGCCGGTTGCGTCCATGGTGAGGCCCAGCGCCCCGGCGAGGTCGCCGTTGCCGTCGGCGAGCATGACGATGTCGTCGGCGCCGGCCGAGCGGCCCCAGGCGTCCATGACCCAGGCGTCGTTCACCGAGGTGCAGACGACCTTGTCGACGCCCTTGGCGGCGAGCTCGTCGCGGCCCGCCACGAAGCCAGGCAGGTGGACCTTCGAACAGCCCGGGGTGAAGGCCCCCGGCACCGCGAACAGCACCACGCGGCCGGTGCCCAGCACCTCGCCGGTCTGCACCGACTGGGGGT
>JAPONU010000569.1 GCA_026713745.1 bacterium | reverse complement strand
TCCTCCGGCGTCACGATGAACGGGATCGAGAACTGCACGGCGTTGCCGTCGGCGTCGGAGTAGTAGGGCCGCAACTCGTCGGTGAACTGGACACCCTTGGCGAAGTACGAGGCGATCTGGTCCATCGCCACGTAGCTGCCCCACTCCAGGTTCTCCTCCGAGGAGGCGTCCACGCCGCCGGCCTTCATCTGCTCCTGCGTGGAGCAGTTGGCGTAGAAGGTGAGGACCATCGGGCGGTCCGGCGGTGAGGTGTCGGGGAAGCTCTCGACGATCACCGGACCGACACCCAGTGCGGCCAGGTCGAAGGTCAGCCAGAAGGCCAGCGAGTCGGGAGCCTGCAGCAGCCAGTTGGCTGCGGCGTCGGCGGCCGTGCCGATGACATCCGCGAAGTCGACCATCTCCTCTGCGCCGGTCGTGATGCCCGTGCCCTCGATGGCGGCACGCAGGGAGTCCTCACGGTCGAGGCCCCACTTGGCGAAGGCGGCACTCGAGATCTGGACCGGGCCGTCCTTGCCGGCGTTGTCCACCATCCAGTCGGCCAGCACACGGCCCAACGCGGCATCGTTCGGGTTGAACGAAGCGGCGTACAGGTGGTAGAAGCTCTGCGTCCCGCCGGAGTTCACGAACGGGATGCCCGCGTCGCGGGCCCGGGCGAGACCCTCCACGATGACCTCGACGGTGGTGCCGTCGGTCACGATGGCGTCCACGCCGGAGTTGATGAAGCCCTCCAGGCAGGTCTGCATGGCGTCGGGCACACCCTCGGCGTCGCAGTACTCCCAGTCCCAGCCGAGGTGGTCCACAGCGTCCTTGGCGGTCAGCTCGAGGCGCTGCGCGGCCTCGGAGGCACCGAGCACCTGCAGGTAGCCGATCGTGAGTTGCGGCAACTCCACGGCCGGGCCGGTCGGCCAGGCGCGGGCGGTGTCCATCGACGCCTCCGGAGGTGTCCAGCCCTCGGGCTTGTCCACCAGGGCCGGCGGCGCCATGTCGTCCATCGGCTCCTCTTCGGGCTCGGCCGGCGGAGGTGGCGGTGGCGGCTCCGCCGCGGCTGCAGCGGCCTCTGCCTGTGCCTCGGCCTCGGCCTGCGCTGAGGCCGCGGCTTCGCGGGCCGCGTCGGCCTCTTGCTGCGCGGAGGCCGCCTCGTCGCGTGCGGCGGCGGCGGCATCCTGCGCGTCGGCCAGAGCCGCCTCGGCGGCTGCCACTGCTTCCTGGTTGCCCTCGGCGGTGGCCTGAGCCAATTCAGCGGCGGCCGAGGCGGCCTCGGCTGCCCTCAGCGCCGCCTCGGCTTGGGCCGACGCGGCCTGCGCGTCCGCCAGCGCCGTCGCAGCCTCGCTGTCGGCGACGCTCGCCTCGGCAAGGGCCGAGTCGGCGGTATCGGCTGCACCGTCGTCGCTGGCACACGCGGCCGCCAGCAGCGACAGCGCCAAGCCCAGCGACAGCAGTCGCCAGCAGTTCTTCTTACGTTGGAGCATCTCTCCCCTCCTTCGCCCGGATGGGCGCACTGGTCCGTGATGGTTCAAACGAGAGTTTGGTCACGACAAACTACCAGCGCAAGCGCGTTGTGCAACTGTGATGCGCCGGTGCACCCCCGTGCCGCTACCAGCGGCAGGCCTGGGGTATTGCGGGGTGCTCGATAGCGGGGTACTTCTTGTGCAGAGGCTGCACGACCTCCTCGCCGAAACGCAGGATCTGCTCCCGGGCGGCCTCGAAGCTGGGGCCGGTCACCATGCGGAATCGCATCGTGAAGTACTGCACCCCGTAATCCTCGTGGTACTGCTCGAGACGCTCGCGGCATTGCGCCGGCGTCCCGATCACGATGTGCTCGCGGGCCGACTCCGCCGTGATCTTCTCGGGACTGTCGAACGCGGGATGGTGCGCCAAGATCCCCTGGGCGCAGTAGAAGCGCATCTCGGACACGTAGTGCGTGCCGAACTCGGCGGCTGCCTGCTCGAAGCTGTCGGCCACCCAGCCGTTGCGCATCAGCACCACGAACGGCTCCTTGCCCAGCGACTCCGCTCGGGCGCGGTAGGCGCCGACCTGTGACTCCCAGACCTCGGCGAGGATCGGGAAGTCGTCGCAGGTCCAACTCTCGGCGTAGGTGGCGCAGCGCTCGATGGACACCGGGAACTGGCCCCCACCCCAGAACGGGAACCGGGGCTGCTGGTAGCAGTTCGGCGTCAGCAGGGCGTCGCGCACCGAGTAGAAGTCGCCGTCGACGCTGAAGCGCTCGCCTCTCGACAGCAGCGCCTGCTCGATGATCCGCACATTCTCCAGGTAGCGCCCCAGCATTCGCTCCCGGGGAATCCCGAACTGGCCCCAGTAGCCCTCGTGGAAGCCCCGGCCCCAGGTCATGAAGAGCCGCCCGCGGGACAGGTTGTCGATGATGGCGCACTGTTCGGCGGTGTGCATCGGGTGATACAGCGTGTTGACCAGGCAGTACGCCCCGATGGCCACGCGACGGGTCTCCCGGGCCAGGATCATCAGCAGGTTCAGCGGCGAGCCGAAGTACGACTCGGTGCGCCCGTGGCGATCCGGCACCTGGATCGAGTGGAATCCCGCTTGCTCGGCGAGGATGCACTCCTCCACCAGGGCGTGCAGCGTTGCGGGGGCGTTGCGCCGGTCCGGTAGCGGCTGGTCGTAGCCGCCCGCATTGGTGTCCACCAGGTAACCGATTCGCATGATCCGCCTCCAGTCCGTCTCAACTCCAGTGTTCGGTCCGGTCGGGGGCCGGGGTGCCGTTCGCTCCTTCGCGCGGGCGCAAGGCGTCGCGAATCGGCTCCCCGGCCCCCTCCCTCGTCAACTTGCCTCTTGGGCGGGCCCGGCGGGCCCGGCGGCCGTCAGACCTGTCTTTCGGCGCCCTCCCAGTAGGGCTCGCGCAGCTTGCGCTTCAGGATCTTGCCGGTGGGAGCCTTGGGCAACTCCGGCACGAACTCCACCGAGCGGGGCTTCTGGTAGGACGCCAGGTTGGCCCGGGCGCCCTCGATGATGTCGTCCTCAGTGGCGCGCGTCTCGGGCTTCAGCACCACGAACGCCTTTACCGACTCGCCCCAGGTGTCGTCGGGCACGCCGATGACGGCGCACTCCAGCACCGACGGATGCTTGGCGATGGCCTCCTCCACCTGCACCGAGTAGATGTTCTCGCCGCCGGAGATGATCATGTCCTTGGCCCGGTCCACGATGAACACGTAGCGCTCGTCGTCCCAGCAGGCGATGTCGCCGGTCCACATCCAGCCGTCGCGGATCGTCTGGTTGGTGAGGTCTCCTCGGCGGAAGTAGCCCAGCATGTTGGCCTCGGAGCGCACGATGATCTCGCCGGGCGTCTTGCCGTCGGTGGGCACGTCGCTGCCGTCGGGATGCACCACCCGCACCGAGGTCACGAAACCCTCCCGACCGCAGGAGCGCAGCCGCTCGGGCCGGTGGTCTTCACCGATCGCCCGCAGATGATCCTCCTGGGCCAGGAAGCACATGGTGGTGCCCTCTGTCTGGCCGTAACCCTGGATGAGCGTGCACGGGAACTTCTCGAGCGCCTCGGTGATGACCCGCGACGGCATCGGACCGCCCCCGTACTGGATGTTGCGGAGGCTGGAGATGTCGTAGCGGTCGAAGCCCTCGACCGCCATCATCCAGTTCAGCATCGTGGTGACGCCCAGGAAGGCCGACACCCGCTCGGCCTCGATGAGGTCCAAGGCGAGTTTGGCGTCGAAGTTCATCAGCACCAGCGGGCAGCCGTGCGCCAGATAGTTGATGGCCAGCACCACGGGGATGTGGAACATCTGCCCCGTGAGCATGTAGACGTCGCTGGGCACGATCCGCTCGGCCACGGTCTGGTTCAGCATCCCGAACCAGCAGCTGCGGTGGCTGTGCAGCGCCCCCTTGGACTCGCCGGTGGTGCCGCCGGTGTAGAGGATGAACAGCGGGTCGTCGCCGCCGATGGCCGCTGAGCCGGCCGGCTCGTCGTCGGAGGCACTCTCGGTGAGACGCTCGTAGCTGCCGTCGCCGTCGGGGCCGTACTGCAGCCAGTGCTCCACGCTGTCCACCATTCCCGAGAGATCGGTCGCGGCGGCGTGGTAGTCCGGCCCGCTGATGTAGGCCCGCGGCTCACCGTTGTCGGTGATCTTCTTCAGCTCAGGTGGCGAGAGTCGCCAGTTCATGGGCTGCGCCACCAGGCCGATGCGGCCGCAGGCGAAATACACCGCGGCGTACTCCATCGAGTTGCGGCTCAGCACGCCGACACGGTCGCCCTGTTCCAGACCCAGACCGCGCAGTCCATTGGCCAGGCGCCTGACGTGATTGTCGAAGTCGGCCCAGTTCACCCGCTGCCCGGTCGTGGCATCGATGATGGCGGTGCCCTGGGGCGTCTGCCGGGCCCACTTCGCCGGGATCTGGCCGATGTTCATGATGTCCCCCTCGCTCGCGGCGCCGGGAACGAATGACCCGCTCCCTGCCACCGTCGCTGATGTCAGTAAGGCAGATCGAGGTGTAGGTGGCGGCGCTGCAGCTTCCAGGCGCCGTCGGAGAGCACGACACTGTCGGTGTAGACGCCGCTCGACAGCACGGTCAGGGCACCGTTCTCCACCGAGATCAAGATGAGGGTTGAGACCGCGGTCACCGACGTGTCCGTCTCGTCGGTGAAGTAGATGTTGGTGACGCAGTGGCGCCGCTGGTCGGTCTGGGTCTCGTGAGCACCCTCGAACAGGGCGCGGATGTTGTCCTTGCCCGCGAACACCATGGGCTCGTTGCCGGCGATGACCAGTTCGAAGACGCTGTCGTCCAGGAACAGGTCGAGAATGAACGCGAGGTCACCGGAGTCGTACGCGGTGCCGGCCTGGTTCAGCAGGCCGGTGATTGCAAGTGTGTCAGCCATGGGAATGCTCCTTCGGTTGGATTTGTCGGGGGTTCTGTCCGGTCGGGGGTTCTGTCCGGTCGGGGG
>JAPONU010000568.1 GCA_026713745.1 bacterium | reverse complement strand
TGCGGGGCCGGGGGCTGGACATCGACGTGGTGTCGGTGGGTTCCAGCGCCACGGCCCGGCACACCACCGCGGTGGACGGCATCACCCAGGTCCGTCCCGGCATCTACGCGTTCAACGACTACGGCCAGGTGCTGCGGGGCGTGGTGGGCCTCGACCGCTGCGCCGCCCGGGTGGTGGCCACGGTGGTCAGCCACACCGAGCCGGACCGGGCCATCCTGGACGCCGGCTCCAAGTCGGTGAGCCACGACCGCCTCGGCATCCACGTGCCCGGCGCGCCCGGAGGCTACGGCCTCGTGGTGGACCTGCCCGGCTGGGAGTTGTACCAGCTGTCCGAGGAGCACGGCTGGTTGCGCTGGACCGGCGACGGCCCACCCAGCGAGTTGACGATCGGCCAGCGAGTGCAGATCCTGCCCAACCACATCTGCTCGGCGTTCCACATGCTGGGCCAATCGGAGATAATCGAGGGCGGCGAGCACGTGGCCACCTGGGTCGCCACCGGCCGCGGCGAGAGCCGCTGACGCCATGCGACCGTTCCACGCCCGGCCGAGGATGCCGGTGGCGCTCCGGCGGCCTCTGAAAATGGCACGCCTGCGCTGGCCCCCGGCATCCCCGGCCTCGTCATTCCGCCGTCCACGTAGTCATTCCGGCGAAGGCCGGAATCCAGTCCCGAGCAGGCCGGTGCGCCGTGTCAGGGTGCTGAAACCATGAGGCTCGACGGCAAGGTGTGCATCATCACCGGGGCAGGCTCGGGCCAGGGCCGGGCCGCGGCGCTGCGCTTCGCGGAGGAGGGTGCGAGCGTGGTGGTCGCGGAGATCGATGCCGTGGCAGGTTCGTCAGCGGCCGACGAGATCGGCGCTGCCGGCGGCGAGGCAATCGCCGTCGAGACCGACGTGAGTGTCGAGGCCGACTGGCAGCACGTCGTGGCCGTAGCCGAGAAGCAATTCGGGGGCGTCGACGTGCTCTACAACAACGCCGCGGTCGCCCCCGCCGCCGACGGCTCGGTGGTCGACGTGCCGCTGGAGGTCTGGGACCGCATCCTGGCCGTGAACCTCACCGGTCCGATGCTGGGTTGCCGTCATGCCATCCCGCAGATGCTGCGCCGGGGCGGCGGGTCGATCATCAACACGTCGTCCATCCGGGCGTTCGTGGGCGGCAGCCAGCCGATCGACGCCTACACCGCAAGCAAGGGGGCGCTGGTCTCGCTCACCCGGTCGCTGGCGGTGGTCTACGGGCCGCAGGGGATCCGCGCCAATGTCATCGCCCCCGGCACCATCCGCACCCCCATGGCCTTGGTGCACGACGCCCACGGCGACCCGGGAAGTGGAATGCGGCTGGCCCGCTACCCGGTCGGCCGCTTCGGTGAACCCGAAGAGATCGCCGACCTGGCGCTCTACCTGGCGTCGGACGAGTCGCGCTGGACCAACGGCGCGGTGATGGTGATCGACGGCGGGGCAATGATCAACTACGTCTGAGCGCCACGGGCTCAGCGGGAGCAACCGGGAGGGAACATGCGGACAGCGGAGGGATACGAGAAGAGCCCCTACAGGTCGGAGCGTCAGCGCCGGGAGTTACTGGGCTACACCGACCCACTGGTCGTTCACCCGGGCGACGAGGTGCGGGTCATGGTCAGCTCGGAGTTCGACTCCTACGAGTCGCAGGTGGTGCGGCTCATCCACGGGGACACCTCGCCGGAGAGTCCGGGCTTCAAGGCCGAGCCCGTGGCGACGGCGGCCGACGGCAGCCACCCCGGGCGAGTCCAGGACACGCACGCCGGGTCGTACGTCGAAGTGCCCGATGCCCCCGAGATCTCCGGCAGCTTCACGGTCGCCGCCTGGATCTGGCCGAC
>JAPONU010000567.1 GCA_026713745.1 bacterium | reverse complement strand
GGCGCAGGCGGCGCCTCCGCCGGCGCAGCAGGCTCCTCAGCAGGCGGCGGCGGTGGCGCAGCCGGCTCCTCGTCGTCGCCACCGCACGCAGCGGCGACGAGGACCACGGCCAAGGCAATGGCGAACGGTCGTAAGAGTTTGCGGAGCATCATGTGTGCTCTCCCTTTCCCTCGGTGCGTTGGGGAGGCGGTGACCCGCCGACGTAGAACCGTGGCATCGCTTGGCGCGTGCTGAGGCTCTTCTTCCCCTCTTCCGGAGCAGCGACGGGCAGGGCCCGCGCCAATCCCGGGCGCGGACTCTAGTGCCCCGCGCCTTTGTGTTCTAGTTATCTTCTCGTGCTCGCTGTCGTTTCCCGTTCGAGGGCGGGTCGCGACTGCACCGCGTAGAGTGCCGATCCATGCGCATCACCTCTGTCGAAGCATTCCCACTGCACTATCCCGAACCCCACGACAGCAACAAGAGCCGTTATGTGACCATCGCCAAGGTCACGAGCACCGACGGCGCCGTGGGATGGGGGGAGTGCATCGCACAGTTCCCCGAGGCCGCTCTGGCCACGAAGGTCGTCGTGGAGGAGGGGTTCGCGCCGCTGCTCATCGGGGAGGACGCCCGCGACGTCGAACGGCTCTGGCAGGCCATGCGGGACCGCAGCTGGTGGTACGGCAACGGTGGCATCGCCAGCTTCGCCATCAGCGCCACCGACATGGCCCTTTGGGACCTCAAGGGGCGGCTCCTCGACGTGCCGGTGTACGAACTGCTCGGCGGCAAGCGCATGGAGCGGATGCGGGCCTGCGCCAGCGTCATATTCGACACCGAGGACCTCGACGCCACCGGTGAGGAGTTCGCCGACTACGCCTCCCGCGGGTACACAGCCGTCAAGGGGGGCTGGGGCAAGAGCCCCGAGACGTGTTTCGGGCGCGACCCGAAGCGCGATCTGGCCGTCGTTTCGACCATCCGCGACGCCGTCGGCCCGGACATCGACGTGATCGTGGACGTGGGCACGCACGTGCGCTGGACGCCGTCGCATGCCATCGCCATGGCCCGGGCCTTCGAGCCGTACAACCTGTACTGGATCGAGGAACCGCTGCCGCAGGACGACATTCAGGGCTACATCCGCCTCCGCGAGTCCATCCGCACACCCGTCGCCACCGGCGAGAAGGAATGGACTCTGCGGGCCTTCAAGGAACTCATCGAACTGGGAGCGGCCGACATCGTCATGCCCGACCCCGGCAAGGCCGAGGGCGTCACCGGGTTCAAGAAGATCGTGGAGTTCGCAAACGCCCACAGCATCCGGTTCACGCCCCACTCCTGGTCGAGCGCCATCAACACCGCCGCGGCGGCGAACCTCTACGCCAGTTGCGACAACGGTGTGGTGTTCGAGCTCAAGCCCAATCCCTCACCCATGCAGCACGAGCTGGTGACCGAGCCCATCGATCAGGAAGGTGGCTGGGTGCCCATCCCCAAGGGTCCCGGGTGGGGCCTCACCATCAACCAGGAAGTGATCGACCGCTACCTGATGCGGTAGCGGCCGCCCTCGCGGAGTTGGCGGTTGTCGGGGCGGGGTGCCGCTCTGCTATTGCGGCGAACGGCGATCGGTCGCAGTGTCGCCTCGGCCGCATCACGACCTGAAGAGGTCCTGCGCGCGTGCCCAGGCCAGTTCGGCGCACTTGGCGCCCATCAGCCGGCCCGGGTAGTCGTCGACGGGCACGTGGATGCCGCCCCAGATCCGGGACCTGCCGGCCTCGTCGGCGGCGTCCTGATACGTGGCCCACTGCAGTTCGAACGTCCGGGTCGGCCCCTCCTCGTGCAGCAACGAGCCCTCCGGCACCGGATGCCGGTAGATCCCGCCGGGGAAGAAGGGCGAGCCGGTGAATGCGGTGAGCACGTCGGCTCCGGCGCGGCTGAACGTGGAGTGGCCCGAGACGTACCCGGGGAAACTGGGGGTCACGAACGTGGGCTGCTGGTAGGGCACCCATTCGACCGCCCGGATCCAGCCCACGCCCGACGTCTCGGTGCGCGGGTCCGCCGGTGCCCCGCGCCACGCGTACACGGCAACCTCGCCGACGAAGCCGGACAGGTGCGCATGCCGCTCGCCCGGGCGGGCGCTGTCGGCGGTGATGGTCTCGATCAGGCCGTCGACGCTGGGCAGTTCGCCGCGTCCGCCGAGGTACCTGATCATCGAGATGGGCCGGACGTAGTCGTAGTGGCGCTTCGTGCCCCACGCCACCACCGCGGCGTCGTGCAGGGCGCCGTTGAGCGCGAGGTAGAGCTTCACGTCCCACTCCAAGCGGTCGACCGCGGCGCCGGCGCCTCCGATCGACAGGTCGCCCGATGCCGCGAGCGAATCGGACACGCCGTTGGCGAGCAGGTTCCAGTGCCCGGGCGGGGTCTCGCTGGCGGGACCGTCCGCCCAGTACTCCGCGATCGCCCGGGCGTAGTCCGCCCGATCCACGACGTTGGTGTCATAGGCCCGACCGGTCGCAGGGTTGACCGCGTGGCCGGTCCCCCAATCGGTCCCGAGAGGGCTGTTGCCCATCACCGCGGGGCTGATGTCGATGACCGCCGAGCCGGCCTCGAGGCCGGCGCTGGCACGCAGAACGTCCACGACCCCTTCGACGAACGCCGGGTCTGTGATCAGCGGCGGCGGTCCGGGGTCGACCGGAAGCCCGGCGGTGCTCGCGGCGGGGACCGCGAACGTCTCGACGCTGCCCCACTGGGGCCCGACGTAACTCTGCTCGCCGCCGGGGTGCGGCAGACCACCGACGGTCTGCGCCGGCGCCAGCGTCAACGGTTGCCAGCGGTTGGGGTCCACCATCACGGTGCCGGGTTCGGCAACCGCCAGCAGCGGGTTCGACGGGCGGTAGGACGGATCCTCGTAGCCGGATCGTTCCAGCGAACCATCGTCGACGGTCGCCGCCAGCACGCCGCGGGCGACGCGCACCCCGACCGCAGCCGCGCTGTTCGAGTCGATCGGATCCCCGTAGTCGAGACCGCAGGTCCCGGCGAGGACCGACCTGAGGGTTTCGAGAGTTTCGGGGCCCCCCACCGCATCGGCGTAACGCTCACCGAGGACGACGAACGCAGCCAACGAGACGGCATCGTCGCGCGCCCGGGCGATGTTCGTGCTGGTGGCTTGCTCGTCGACGTACACCGCTGTCGAGGCCGGGTCGAACGCCGCCCACGCATCCCACATCGCCGCCGAGAGATGGTAGAGATTCCTCGAGTGCACGGTCGGGTTCGGTTCGTCCCGCCGGATCGCCTCGAGGGCCAACTCGTGCCAGACACGTGCGGCCGAGCGAGGACCGCCGAACGAGCAGTCGCCGGCCGACACCGCGCTGCCGTCGGCGGCGCTGCGGTCCGCCGCGCTGCCGTCGGCCGCGCTGCCGTCCGCGGCGCCGCTGTCGTCGCCAGGAATCCCGATCAAGCCGGCGGTCAGGGGGCCGGCAACCACGGCGATCGCCAGCACCACGAGCGCGCCGCGGCGTGTCACCGATCTCTCGACGCACGCCCGCATCACTCGACCGTCCGGCTTCCAGGAAGAGCCCTTCATTCTGTCCGGAAACTTATAGCAATGACGTCTGACCTCTGAGGATTTCACGGAGGCCGCGGTTTGCCCCGGGAGGTTCCCTCGACCTCCCCGAGCAGCACGATCAAGAGCGTCAGCAGCTAGGGATTGACCAGGGAGTTGGATACTTCGCCGAGTCGGTGGTCCCCGCTTGCCGGGCGGCGGGCGGCAAGCGGAGACGGTTCTCGGCGGTCACCTCTCCGGGGGCGGTGGCGCTCCGGTGGGACTCAGGGGTCGGTCGGCGCGACCTGGTGCGATGTGCCGTCGGCGGCTGAGGCGTAGGCGGCCTCCAGCATTGCGACGACGCGGGCGCCGAGACGGCCGGGGGAGCGGTTCGGACCTCCTCCGATGACCTCCACCAGATTGTCGAGCGGGCCTTCCTCGGGGTAGCTGGTGGAGTAGTCCCGGCCCGCGGGAGCCGGCGGGCACGGGGGGCTCTCGGTGATGGAGCCGTCGGCCTGGTACATCGCCAGTTGCTCGTTCATCACGTCGAACAGGATGTGTCCCTCCGTGCCGTACAGCCGGTATTCCAGGACCTCCTCCTGGGTGCGCACGGTCGAACCGGTGGAGCCGATGGTTCCCAGGCAGCCGCTTGCGAAGCGCACGCTCAAGGCGTCCACGAGGTCCACCCGCAGGTCGTGGTCGTGCATCTGGGCGAACACCTCGGCAGGTTCGAGGCCCGTCATGTGCAGCAGCAGCGCGCCGGAGTGGGTGATCTGGGTGACTCCCTGGCCGCCTCCCGACAGCGCCGGGTCGCTGTAGGTGTCGCGCCCGGTGCGGTTGACGGTGTACCCCATCTCATCGGCGACCAAATCCACATCGCCCCGGTACAACTCCCAGACGATCGACGCGAACAGCGAGTGGACGTAGAGAAGCTCGCCTATGGCGCCCGAGGCGATCCAGTCTCGCGCCCGGTTGACCTGCTCGTTGTAGTGCCACGGGTAGCCGACGATGATCTCCCGGCCGTGTTCGGCGGCTGTGCGCAGCAGGTCGCGGGCGTGGTCGCTCCTCAGCACCATCGGCTTCTCCACCAGCACGTGCAGGTCGTGTCGCAGAGCATCCCGGGCGATGTCGAAGTGCCGGGTGTGCGGTACCGCCACGATCACGCCGTCGAGCCGCTCGGTCCGGAGCATGTCCCGGTAGTCGTCGTAGGTGGCCGGGGGCGCGAAGACCTCTGCTGCGCGGCTCCGGTTCGCCTCGTCGGGGTCGGCGACGGCGACCAACTCGGCTTCGGGATTCGCGGCGATGGCGGGGAGGTGCGCCCGCGTCGCCCACCACCCGGTGCCGATGACTCCGATCCGTGCCGTCATGGTTGCTCCTCCTTCTGGTTGCCGGCCGCCGGCCGGTGGCTCACGCGTCGGGGCCGGCGACGATGCCGGCGTCGTGCAGCCGGCCGATCTCGGTCGCCGACAGCCCGAGGCACACGGCGAGCACTTCATCGGTGTGCTGGCCGAGGCGGGGCGCGGGGGCCGGATCGTCGAGGTTCAAGCCACCGAACCGCAGCGGTGAGCGGGCCTCCAGCACGGTCCCCACGCCCGGATGCGCCACCGGGGCGAAGAGGGGGTTCGCAACCGAGCAGCGGGGATCGTCGGCCACGAGTTCGGCGAAGGTCTGGTAGGGGCCCCAGCAGACGCCGTGCCGTTCGAAGGTCTCCGCCACCTCGGCGAAGGTCAACCGGGCGCACCAATCCTCGATCACGTCGAAGATGCGTTCCCGGGCCAGGAAGCGATCACCCTCCGAGCGCGCGAGGTCGAGCCCCGTCTCGGTTTCCAGTTCGGCC